>JAPUGI010000099.1 GCA_027292925.1 Gammaproteobacteria bacterium | reverse complement strand
GACCAGACCCGTGCAGTAGAGACAAGGTGCCAGCGTTGTGACCATTATTTTGTCGCGGTAGGTTGCCTGGCGCCCGGCTTTTCGGAATGCGTCAGTTTCACCATGTACGGAAGGATCATTTTCCTGTACACGCCGATTGTGACCCCGGCCGAGCAATTTGCCCGTGTCATCGAAGAGTGCGGCACCAATTGGAATACCACCTTCGGATAATCCAAGTTCCGCTTCTTCGATCGCAACATCCAGCATTGCCTGTGAATCGATTCCATTGTAGAGAGGCATGGACGCTCCTTTGTCTAATATTTCCCGCATTGTTTGCAACAGTGAGAATTCGCATTGCGAGCATCTCGCGATTTTCAAGAATACCGGGAAATGCCGATTCGAGTCCATCCTCCGACAACTTCACCGGGTGAACGAAGTGGCATGAATCACTCCCGATCCAGTTTTTGCAAGGGACAAGCCTTGTTCTTCTGGATATCATGAGTACTCAATAACCTGAAGGCAGTTAAGAATCCAGGCATGTTAATTCAAGATATCATCAGAAAAAAACGCGAAGGGTTACCGCTAGGAAACGATGAGATTGAAGTATTTGTCCAGGGCATTGTTGACGAATCAATTTCCGAAGGCCAGATATCGGCATTTGCCATGGCGACCTATTTTACTGATATGCAGACTCAGGAGTGCGTGGCATTAACACGGGCGATGAAGGATTCCGGGACTACACTAGCCTGGGAAGCGCTAAACCTTGCAGGTCCCGTCGTAGACAAACACTCAAGCGGAGGGGTCGGGGACAAGGTAAGTTTAATGTTGGCACCAATGCTCGCGACCTGCGGTGTCTTTGTCCCAATGATCTCCGGCAGGGGCCTGGCGCATACCGGCGGCACCCTGGATAAACTCGAGAGCGTACCGGGATACGACACGTCACCAGATGTTGAACGTTTCCAAACTATCGTCAAAGAGGTGGGCTGTGCGATCGTTGGTCAGACCGCAAACCTGGCTCCCGCTGACAAGCGGTTTTATGCCATCAGGGATGTGACCGCCACAGTGGAATCTTTACCTCTGATAACAGCTTCTATTCTTTCCAAGAAGCTGTCGGCCGGACTCAGGTGTTTAGTCATGGATGTAAAAACCGGCAATGGTGCCTTCGCTCATAGTCTGGCAAAAGCGGAGGATCTGGCATCCAGAATCGTAACAGTTAGTGGCGGCCTTGGTTTACCCACTGCAGCACTGATCACCGATATGTCGCAAGTGTTAGGTTCCACAGCGGGTAATGCAGTCGAAGTAGCAGAAGTTATTGACTATCTCACTGGCAATCAGCGGGATCCCCGTCTGCATGAAGTGGTGGTAGCTTTGGGATCGGAGTTGTTGCTATTGGCTGGCATGGTGGAAGATTTACACCAGGGATGCGATGCGTTAAATAGAAAACTCGAAGATGGCACTGCTGCTGAAATATTTGCACGAATGGTGAGCGCATCAGGCGGCCCAAATGATTTGTTGCAGCGCCCCCAGTCATATTTACCAGGGGCAGCTGTTATCTGCCCGGTTTATGCAACACAAGCTGGAAAAGTATCTGCCATAGATGTCCGTTCGGTTGGCAACACCATCGTTGAACTGGGAGGCGGCCGTCGTATCGCGACAGATGGGATTGACCACAGTGTCGGCCTGACGGAGATAAAGGGTCTGGGTGAATCTGTTGACTCCGGGAGCCCTATCGCCATGGTCCATGCACGCGATCAAGCCAGCGCCGATATTGCATCGGACGAACTACGCGCGGCTTTTACGGTGACGGAATCAGCCACGAAGACGCCAGTGATTCTCAAACGCGTACAACAGGATTAAATGGAAGAGACGAAACATGACACTACATATAAACGCCGAAGCAGGCGATTTCGCTGAGGTTGTCTTAATGCCCGGCGACCCTTTGCGGGCTAAATATATTGCAGAAAATTTTCTGGAGAACGCCCGCGAAGTTTGTAATCTGCGCAACATGTTGGGTTTCACCGGCGAATTCAAAGGCACCTCAATATCAGTCATGGGTTCCGGTATGGGCATCCCTTCAATCTCCATTTATAGTAAAGAACTCATTACAGAGTACGGGGTAAAAACGATTATTCGTGTTGGCAGTTGTGGCGCAGTGAGTCCTCTAATCAACCTGCGCGATGTCGTTATCGGCATGGGTGCCTGTACTGACTCCAATGTAAACCGGATACGATTCAAAGGTTATGATTATGCCGCCATTGCAGACTTTGACTTATTAGAAAGAGCAGTCGCATCAGCCAGAAAACTTTCGCTAAAAATACATGTCGGTAATATTTTTTCCGCTGATCTTTTTTATACCCCTGATCGGGTAATGTTCGATGTGATGGAGCAATACAATATTCTCGGTGTAGAGATGGAGGCGGCCGGACTCTATAGTGTCGCGGCCGAGTTCGGTGGGAAAGCCTTGTCAATATGTACCGTCAGCGACCATATTCGTCGGGGCGAGAAACTTTCTGGCGAGGAACGACAGCTTTCCCTGGATGAAGGTATTCAGCTTTCTCTAATGACTGCCATCGCAACCTAGGGAATCTCTGACCAGACGGACTACTTGGTGCCAAACATACGATCCCCCGCGTCTCCTAAACCCGGAATGATGTAACCCACTTCATTGAGTCGTTCATCAAGTGATGCAGTAACGATGCTTACATCTGGGTGAACTTCTTTCATTCGTTTGACGCCCTCGGGTGCGGCAAGAAGGCACAGGAAACGAATATCTTTCGCCCCTGCTTCCTTCAATAAGGTAATCGCATGAACGGAAGAATTACCAGTAGCGAGCATTGGATCCACGGCTATTACGCGACGATCCGTTAATTCGGTCGGCACCTTAAAATAATACTGCACTGGCTGTAGCGTTTCTTCATCTCGATATAACCCGACAAACCCAACCCTGGCTGACGGAATGAGCTCCAGCACCCCATCCAGCAGACCGTTGCCCGCACGTAGAATAGAGACGAGTGCCAGTTTTTTCCCCTTGAGGGTCGGGGACTCGGTTTCCTGCAAAGGTGTCTCGATGGTCTTGGTCGTCATCTCCAGATCGCGGGTTACCTCATAGGCAAGCAACATTGCAATTTCTTTTAACAGCTGCCGAAATACAGCTGTGGAGGTTTTCTTCTCCCGCATGAGTGTCAGCTTATGCTGCACAAGCGGATGGTTTACGACAGTCAGATGATTTTTCATATTTATCCTCCGGTGATCTTCGATCGGGATACAGCAGTAATGCCTTGAAGGATACAGTTTCAACGAACAGTTTTCTCCTCTTCACATGATAGGATATTAAAACAACTCTGGGTGTAAACGATGGTTGCTATCTCCCTGGTATTCTTCTGTTATTTGATTGTGTTGTTTAGTGTCGCGTTCTGGACAAGATACGAAACAAGGAGCCTTAGCGGATATTTCCTGGCCGACAAGAAGTTACCTCCCTGGGTGGTAGCCTTCAGTACCAACGCCACAGGCGAGAGTGGATGGCTGTTACTCGGCCTGACGGGCATGGGTTACTCGGCAGGCGTGCAGGCTTTCTGGGTGGTTGCTGGAGAGGTCGTAGGCATCAGTCTTGTGTGGGTATTCCTGGCTCGCCGGGTAAAACGCCTGGGTGATGAATCCGGTTCAATCACGGTACCGGATTTACTATCCGCAACCTTTACAGACCCTCACAATCTGATTAGAAAAATAAGTGTCGTGATCATCTTAGCTATGGTCGGTGCATATGTCAGCGCACAGATGGTTGCAACGGGCAAAGCCTTTAGTACTTTTACAGGTATGAACTACTCACTCGCGGTTGTGTTCGGTGCAACAATTATCATCGCTTACACATTTATCGGCGGATTCAAAGCAGTCGCATACACAGACCTGGTGCAAGGAGTCCTTATGCTCTGCGGTCTGATCCTGGTGCCCTCGGTAGCAATTAGTTCGTTAGGTGGGTTGCAGGAAATGATCGTAGGTTTGCACAATATAGATGAGCATTTGCTAAACCTGTGGAGACCTCAGGGCGGAGGCCAGGGTGGTTGGATCCTTATCCTGAGTTTCCTCGCAGTAGGTCTACCGTTCCTTGGCGTTCCGCAACTAACAGTGCGGTTCATGTCAGCGTCGAGTGAATCAAGCATTAGGATAGCAGGAACAATTTCTATTGTGGTCACGTTTCTGTTCGGGACTGGCGCCGTTCTAACAGGTATAGCGGGGCGCGTGTTAGTACCGGGACTGGAAGATGCAGAAACTATCTTTCCGGTGTTAGCAAGTGAATTGTTCCCAGACGTGATTACAGGGTTACTGATGGTCGTCGTGCTCGCTGCCATCATGTCTACGGTAGACAGCCTTTTATTGCTGGCATCCTCCGCTGTGGTCAGAGATTTTCTCCAGAAAATTCGCGGATCCGCGCGAAGTGACACAGAACTCGCTCGTTATGGAAAAATAACGACACTTATCATCGGCGTACTTGGGTTAAGTTTTGCGCTAGTAGAAAGCCCGTTGATTTTCTGGTTTGTTCTCTTTGCCTGGTCGGGTCTGGGTGCCGCCTTTGGGCCTGTCCTTGTATGCCTGTTTTATTACCGCGGATTAACATTGCACGGCGCGGTAGCTAGTATTTCTGGTGGCTTTTTGACTTCCGTAATCTGGGTCGCATCACCACTTAAATCTGCATCCGGTGATCTGTATGAAATTATTCCCGGGTTCGTCGTGGGGCTGATACTAGCCGTAGTCGTGAGTCGTTTTACCCAGACGACAAATACGCTGCACCCATGAAGTTTGTTACCATCCCTGGCTACCGGGATTACCTTTGATAGGGCCAACAAGATCATGGGTGACCCACCCACCGTAGTAACCACCTGGTTGTGCCTGCGCAAGTTGACTATCAAGGTAACAATCCACCTTGGAAGGATAAAAGGACATCCACAGATAAAGTTCTTTGAAGGCTGGAAACATTTGTACATAGCGCCAACCAACCTCCGCTCCGTCGATAGTGATTGTTTGTGCTAACCCTTTCCATTCACACGTTGAAACAATATCAAGTGTCTCATCAAACTCTCTACTTATATCTTTAGGCGGAAAGTAATAGGCAGGTGCTCCCGCGGTTTCCAGTACGCGTTTTCCACGGGTTGTGGCTGCGATTACCTGGTTGTTGTATCGTACTTCCATGCGTTTATTAACAGCCTCTATGACTGGAGGTCTCGGATAGTCCCAGACTGATTCCTGATTCACGCCTGGGGTCTCCGCAAATGCAGGTCGAGTCTTACCAGTGAATTGCCACCTGGCGCGCGCCGCAAGAATTTCTTCAGTTTCCTCGAGTAGTGGAGTCCTGTCGTTTGTCATTTCTGTTCGAAAGGGAGTTCACACGCCGCTAGAATCGGCAGCGCCACTGTAGCGATTGTTAGGCGTTTCATCCTACTTTCCTGATGAACAATAAGTTGCGGTCCTGCTGGAATTGTTTTACAACAAAAAAACAATAACAAGGGAAATCTCAATGAATTCCAATTTGGTCTCTGGCAGGGATGAAAACGAGCAGCTTTGGAATGCGGACCTGGCGCCTACTGATAAATCCCAGAAGAACTGGCGGTGGACTGATATGGGTGCACTGTGGGTAGGGATGGCGGTCTGCGTACCTTCTTACCTGCTCTCTTCAGGGTTGATTCAACAGGGAATGTCATGGTGGCAGGCGTTACTGACAGTACTACTCGGAAACGTCATCGTTCTGCTGCCGATGCTCCTCATCGGTCATGCAGGCACAAAATACGGAATTCCTTTTCCTGTTCTGTTGCGCTCTTCATTTGGCACCATTGGTGCCAGATTACCCGGCCTTCTTCGCGGCCTAGTTGCCTGTGGATGGTTCGGCATCCAGACCTGGGTGGGCGGATTTGCTATTTACCAGATACTGAACTCAATCACCGGTGGCGCTTTGGTGGGAGAACCACTTCCGCTGGTTGACATAGATACGGCACAACTCTTGTGTTTCCTCACATTCTGGGTGATGCAGGTCTACTTTATTGCCAACGGCATTGAATCCATTAGGTGGCTTGAGAAGCTGGCGGCGCCATTCTTGATTGCTATTGCTCTCGGTCTTCTGGTCTGGGCCTATATGGCTGCTGGCGGCATCGGTGAAATGTTTTCCCAGCCTTCCCAGTTCGTACCAGGTGGTGCCCGTGAAGGACAATTCTGGATCGTATTCTGGCCGAGCCTCACCGCCATGGTTGGCTTCTGGTCGACCCTCGCCCTCAATATCCCGGACTTCACCCGATTCGCCCGAAGCCAGCGCGATCAGATGGTTGGCCAGATGGTCGGTCTTCCCATACCCATGGCGATGCTGGCATTTGTCAGTGTGGCAGTGACTTCTGCCACGGTAGTGATATTCGGGGAGCAGATCTGGGATCCGGTGGTGCTAGCCGGGAAACTCGGTGGTGGTACCGCAATATTCGGCCTGTTTCTACTTATTGTGGCGACACTCACGACTAACCTTGCCGCTAATGTCGTCTCACCAGCCAACGCCTTCAGCAATATGGCACCCAAAGTTATTTCATTCAAAATGGGTGGCTATATTACAGCCGGTCTGGGCATCGCGATGATGCCATGGAAACTATTGGAAACTGCAGGCGACTATTTGTTCCTGTGGCTGGTGGGCTACTCCTCACTGCTGGGTCCCATCGCCGGAATTCTAATTTCAGATTATTTCTTCGTGCGACGCACTAGACTCAATACCGATGCACTGTATCGACGCGGTATGAATTATGAATATGTAAATGGCTGGAATCCCATGGCCATTATTGCACTGGTTCTGGGCGTGTTACCCAGCCTGCCTGGATTTCTCACTGCTCTTGGGGTCGTCGAAAATGCACCATCAGTGTTGGTGGAGTTGTATAACTACGCCTGGTTCGTCGGCGCCTTCACTTCCGCATTGATTTACTATTTACTGATGCGACAATCAAAATCGATCTAATTAACACACCCGGATGCACCGGGATAAACGGATAACCGGGAGGTACTAACTCATGTCAGTTCTCATCAAAGGTGGAACACTGGTCACCGACACACAGACCATGCAGTCAGACTTGTTGTGCGAAGAAGAAAAGATAGTCGCCATCGCACCCAGCCTGGAAGCACCATCGGGCGCGACGGTCATTGACGCTTCAGGACAATATGTCATGCCCGGCGGCATAGACCCGCATACACATATGCAACTGCCTTTTATGGGCACAGTTGCCATCGAAGACTTCTACAGTGGTACGGCGGCGGGTCTCGCAGGCGGGACCACATCCATTATCGACTTTGTCATTCCTGAGGCAGGGACCTCTCTTCTCGAGAACTATCACACCTGGCGTGGCTGGGCGGAAAAATCCGCCGCCGACTACAGTTTTCATGTGGCTGTTACCTGGTGGGATGACAGTGTTTACGAGGATATGGGCACCCTGGTGAGAGATCACGGAGTGAACAGTTTTAAGCACTTCATGGCCTACAAAGGTGCCATGATGGCGACGGATGAAATCCTGGTCTCGAGTTTTGAGCGCTGTATTGAGCTCGGTGCTATTCCGACTGTACATGCAGAAAACGGAGATCTGGTATACCACCTGCAACAGAAACTAGTGGCAATGGGAATTACCGGACCCGAGGGACATCCACTCTCGCGGCCACCTGAAGTCGAAGCAGAGGCCGCTAACCGGGCCATTCGAATTGCTGAAACGCTTGGCGCTCCGATCTACATCGTGCATGTTTCGACCCGGGAAGCCCTGGAGGCAATCACACGTGCTCGCACTAATGGACAACGGGTGTTTGGCGAATGTCTGCCCGGTCACCTGTTGTTCGACGACAGTGTTTACCTGAATCCCGACTGGGAACAGGCAGCGGGACATGTCATGAGTCCACCCTTTCGGCCCAAGGACAATCAGCGGGCTCTCTGGAAGGGTCTACAATCCGGCAACCTGCAAACTACGGCTACCGATCACTGTGCATTCTGCAATGAACAAAAAACCATGGGCCATAACAACTTCACCCTTATTCCCAATGGCACCGCGGGAATCGAAGAAAGAATGTCGGTGATGTGGCAGGAAGGTGTGGGCACCGGGCGTATTACCATGAACGAATTTGTTGCCATCACTTCATCCAATGCGGCGAGAATCTTCAACATTTATCCGAAGAAAGGCTGCCTCGCAGTGGGCTCGGATGCCGATATCGTCGTCTGGGACCCTGAAGGCAGCAGAACGATTTCCGCCAAAACCCACCACTCGAAGGTCGACTTCAATATTTTTGAAGGCATGACCGTGAAAGGCGTCCCTTCGCACACCCTGAGTCGAGGCCGGATTTTTTACAAAGAGGGAGAACTGCTCGCTGAAGAAGGTTACGGCAACTATATCGACCGCCCACCCTATGCAAGCTATTACGACGCATTGCAGAAAATTGCGGGCAGCCGCGAACCAAAACCCATTGCCAGACAATGATCGACGGGCGGAGTTGATTCATGGAGTTCGGCATTTGTTTCAAGGGTTTTTCTTCCCCCGAGCGTACCCGTACTCTTGTTCGTCAGGCAGAGGCCGGAGGTTTCACCTACTGCTGGTTTTATGACTCACACATTCTCTGGCGAGACTGTTACGCACCCATCGCCATGTGCATTGAACACACTAAAAATATGCGCTTTGGGCCATGCGTTACAAATCCGAGTGTACGTGACTGGTCGGTGGCGGCGAGTATGTTCGCCAGCCTTGCCCTGCAAAGTGAAGGCCGTATAGACATTGGCCTGGGTCGGGGAGACAGTTCGATGCGAGTCATGGGGAAAAACCCCGCGAACCTGGCAAAGGTCGCCAGCTTTACGCACAAGGTGAAAGCAATGGCCCGGGGGGAGGAAGTGCGGTACGAAGACTGCCCGGAACCGGTACAACTGCAGTGGAGCGCCGGTCACGAAATACCGGTCTGGATTGCCGCTTACGGACCAAAAGCGCTGGCAACCGCCGGTGAACATGCCGATGGAGTCATCCTGCAGATCGCAGAGCCCGGCCTGATAACCTGGTTCACCGCCCAATGCCACAAGGCAGCAGAAGAAGCAGGCAAAAACACCTCCACATTCAGGGTGATGTCGGCTGCGCCTGCCTATTTTGGAACCCTCGAGGAATGTATTGAAGCAACCCGGTGGTTTCCCGCCATGGTGGGAAACCATGTCGCCGACATCGTGGAAAAATACGGCCAGGATTCTGGCCTGGTTCCCATAAGTTTAACTGAGTACATTGAAAAGCGACGGGGCTATGACTATTCAAAACACGGTCAGAGCGATAACCCTTTTCTGGATTTCATCACGCCGGAGATAGTGGAAAGTTTTTGCGTACTTGGCTCCACTGAAGATCATATTACGAAGTTAAAAGCTCTCGAAGCCGCAGGTGTTACCCAATTTAACATTTATCTCGATAACGGAGATGAAGAAAACATCATCGCCAAATACTCAAGGGAGGTCATTCCAGCAATAAACAGTTAGGACTTGTTTAGGCTTAAGGAAAAAAACAATCATGTCTGCAACAGATTCACCTCCGGCAACTTCAATTCCAAAGCTTAGCCGTGAACAGATAGAGGCCTACTGGCTTCCTTATACCGGTAACCGGCAATTTAAAGATGACCCTCGCATTGTTGTTCAAGCCGACGGCTGTTACTACACCGATGACAAGGGCAGAAAAGTGTTTGATGGCCTGTCAGGATTGTGGACCTGTGGCGCGGGACATAATCGAGCCGAGATCAACGAAGCTGTTTCCAAACAACTGAAGCAGCTCGACTTTGCGCCTTCGTTTCAATACGGGCATCCTCTCGCTTTTGAGCTCGCCAACAAAATTGTAGAGGTGATGCCTGAAGGCCTGGATCATGTGTTCTTTACCAATTCGGGTTCCGAGTCAACGGATACTGCCACCAAGATCGCGAGGGGCTACTGGCGCCAGCGAGGGCGTCCGGAAAAAACCCGGATAATCGGGCGCATCAAGGGTTACCACGGTGCCAGCTGGGGGGCTATCAGTTTTGGCGGGGTTGGCGCCAACCGAAAACTCTGGGGCCAGGGCATGGAGTCCGATCACCTGCCTCATACAATGCTCAAGGAAAACACGTTTACTCGTGGCATGCCCGGTCACGGCGCCTATCTCGCGGATGACCTGGAGGAACTGGTCGCCCTGCATGATGCCTCGAATATCGCCGCCGTTATTGTCGAACCCCTTGCTGGCTCAGCAGGCGTCATTCCGCCACCGGAAGGATATCTGCCGAGGCTTCGAAAAATCTGTGACAAGCATAATATCCTGCTGATTTTCGATGAGGTCATCACGGCGTTTGGTCGCATGGGAGCCTGGACAGGCAGTGACGCTTTTGGCGCTGTCCCGGACATCATCGGCACCGCAAAACAACTCACCAACGGAATCATTCCCATGGGCGCTGTGATCGTCAAGGGAGAAATCTATGGCGCCTTTATGGATGCAGGTGGTCCTGACTACGCCATAGAACTTCCACACGGATACACCTATTCCGGGCACCCGGTGGCTTGCGCTGCGGCACTGGCTACTCTGGATATTCTGCACAAAGACAAGTTAATCGAAAGGGTTGCCGAAATGGCCCCTGTGTTTGAAGAGGCGCTGCACAGTCTCAGGGGCAGCAACCGTTATATTCTGGACATCAGAAACTATGGCCTGGCGGGTGCGCTCACCATCGAGCACGTGCCGGGTGAACCGGCACTACGACCTTTCCAGATCGCGATGAAATGTTGGGAGAAAGGATTCTATGTACGCTACGGCGGTGACACCATACAGCTCGGGTTGCCGTTTATCGTCAGCCGGGAAGAAATCGATGCGGTCATCAATGTACTCGGCGAATCCATTGACGAGCTCACCTAGTTCCCCTCCAGAAATCATAAGACCGAGCGCCATCGCCATTCACTGTTTCAAAGAATACCAGACGACTCCCGCTGGCTGGTCTTCCTGCGTTCCAATGGCCTGGCGCCAGAACAGCTGGCCGCTTTCAAATTTAACGTGGAGCCACCCGGATAGGGGCGCACGTAACGTAAATCAAGGGTGCACAGCCCAGAAAATCGATCGTTGAATTAGGGTAAGATAACCCCAAAATAATCCTGTATAACCAGCAGGAAGGGGTTACGGAGTATGGCAAGGGATCATATGTACGCATTCCGCCGGATTAGTATTTCCTCATCAACGCTCTTCGTCATCTCATTTCTTTTCCTGGTAACCGATGTTCACGCCCTGGACGATCCAGTTGATGCCGACGAAAAACTACTAGAAGAAATCGTCGTCACCGGTTCGCGCATCAAGCGCCGGGACTTCTTTTCGCCCAGCCCGATCGCGACGATCGACAGGGATATGATCGCCTTTTCGGGACAGCCCACCCTCGAAGAAATGCTGAATCAGATGCCGCAGGTCCACCCCGACTTCGGCCGGACCTCCAACAATCCCGGAGACGGAACCGCGAAGATTAACCTGCGTGGTTTTGGCGCCGGCCGCACACTCGTCCTGTTGAATGCAAGGCGTCTCAGCCCTTCAGGTGTCGGCAGCGCAATCGATGTCAACAATCTGCCCCAGGCCCTGATCGAGCGGGTAGAGATTATCACCGGCGGTGCCTCTACCATATACGGCTCTGATGCGGTTGCGGGTGTCGTGAACTTCATCACGCGCACCGATTATTCGGGACTCAGCATCGATGCGAGCGCCAATACAACGGCAGAGAATGACGCCGAAGCCTACCATCTCAATCTGGTATTCGGCCATGACCTGGCGAATGGCCGTGGCAATATCACTATCTATGCGGGTGCGCTTGAACGCAAACCCCTATTTGCATCCGAACGCGAATTAACGCGTGTAGCCCTTCTAAATGATAACGATACCGGGACATTATTTGCCGGTGGCATCGCGGCAATACCGGGGACAAATATTTTGTTTCCGTCAGTTGATTTCGGTAACGGCCCTCGCCCCACAACATTTGATCCCGATGGCACACCACGCGAGTTCATCGGGTGTCGGCAGAGCAATCGATGTGATCTTTACAATTTTCAGGAAGTGTCCTATCTGCAGACAGCGCTGACCCGCTATACGGGCGGCATCATGGCAACATATACATTGAATAGCGGATATGAAGTGTATCTGGAGTCAAGCTTCAGCCGCAATGAGGCCGCCCAGGAACTGGCACCGGTCCCGGCATTCGATTTTGTGTTTGTAAATACCGACAACCCGGTCCTCACTGCCGAGACGCAGCAGTTTTTCATCGATAATTTCGAAGTGGAGCCGGGACTGGCTGCGTTCATTGTCGGGCGTCTCCTGCCCGAGGTGGGACCGCGAATCATAGAGCATGAGCGCGATTACTGGCGCACCGTCATCGGCGTTCGCGGCGA
>JAPUGI010000098.1 GCA_027292925.1 Gammaproteobacteria bacterium | reverse complement strand
ACGATGCCACCGGGTTTTAGCGCACCGCTCTTCTCGTGCTCTCGCACCATCCACAGCGCGGCGCGGTCCTTGACGGAACCGCCGGGATTGAGGAATTCGGCCTTACCCAGTATCTCGCAACCCGTTGCTTCGCTCAGCTTGGATAGGCGGATGAGCGGCGTGTTGCCTACACTCGCAGAGAAGCCGTTTTTAATATCCATAGCGGTTGTCCCTCGCAAATATTCGTACTAATTGTCATCAACTCACAGCATCGGCTGTCCAAGGACCTTTGATGTTTAACATTATCCGAAATCGCCTCTATTAAGCCTCCCGAATACCGAATATCGTCGCATATTGCGCCCCATCAAGCTTGTCACTGAGAATGGATTAAGGGTGCTTGTTCACATCTATACACGCTGATCTCGTCGAGCTAGTACTTTCGCAGTTACCTCAAAAGCGGCGCTGAACTAGGCAAGCTAAAGAGGCATGCAGCGTATTGGTTCTGGTGATCCAATGTTATTGGCGGCGACGGCTAAAGCTGCAGATCGTTTGTAATCTCTGAGCCATCGGTTCGCGTGGCAATCACTTGCACCACTAACGGCTCATCATCTGGTAGTGCAATTTGAAAAAAATAATCGCCCCAGCGTTCAATTTGTAGCGGTTGCCCATCGTATCGAATTTCAACTTGATCAAATGCGCCAGTTGCATCTGCAACTGTAATCACCTTCAATCGCCCGTTGACAGGCTGGGGTTCTGCTAGCGCTAGAATCGGTTGTCCGCTCGGTTTCCATACTGAGTACAAAGACCGATCTTTAGCATAGAAAAAACGATACCCCCGTGGATGAATACTCGCTGGCAATACCCAACGCATGCCAGACAATGCTCCGGTTGTAATATGGTGGATATTGTTGATTTCCATATAACTCCTATAGTGGGTATGGCCACTAAGCACGTAATCCACACCAAACTCATCAAACAATCCTTCATCATCTGAAGTCGAGCCGTTGTCCTCAAACGGCCAGATCGGATCGAAGTGGAACGGTTCATGGTTCAGCACAACCAAAGTCTGATCCTGATGTGCTTCTAAATCTGCCTTTGTCCAGGCACTAACATCCGGTTCCATTTTGCCGAAGTTCCAGTAGTCAGGATTGTCGTCTTTCGGTTCGGGTGAATGTGTATCCAGCGCGACGAAATGGAAATCACCATAGTTAAAGCTGTAGTGAGTCGGACCGAAATAATTATTAAAAAAGTATTTCCCGAACTTCGGATCATCCGATGTAAAGTCTGCTCGTTGTGTACCGGCAATTTCATTATTACCGATGGTGTTATAGAAAGCAGGCAATAATGGTTCTGTGATAGATACGTAATATTTAAACCAGCGGTCAACCGCTTCAGCAGAACCATTATTACCCTCCAGTATCAGGTCACCGGTATTGATAACGAATTGGGGTTCAAAGCCAACCACTTCTGCCAGCGCATTCTGGATATTATCGTCCAGCTCGCCTAACGCGCTGTCTTCCTTTGACATCTCAGCTGAATAAGCCTGGTAAACCGAGATATCCCACATCTTGTCCAGGTCACCATCGTTGAAGATTGGACGAAGCACGTCTCTTAATTTGTCGATGGTATCGTCACCATAACGCTCTTTGAGCAAAGACACGGTCAGATAATCCACCACCAAATCAGGGATGTACCAGGGCGCCTCTTGAGAAGAAAACTCCTGATAATCTGATTTTTTATCATAAACGTGAGTATCTGAAATCTGGATAAAGAAGAACTCGGCTAATTCTGTGCCAGTGTTTTCTGTCACCTGGTTAATGCCGAGTGTGACATCACCCGCAGATGCAAAGCAGGAGAAAAGCGCAAACAACGTTGTTGGTAACAGTTTTTGAGTACTATGAGGCAAGTCCATTTGATCCTCTGCGGTGTTTTGATAAGCACGTAAATCTATTGTTCATGACCTTCTCGAGATCCTTCGGTCCCTCAGGATGACCGTTAAAAGCGGCGAGACAATCCAGCTTCCGCCATGCCCCAAGGGTGCATCGGGTATTTGATTTGAACCTCTTGCGTCGACCACATGGTATGTTAACACTGGAAGAGTTGGCGGAGTGAAAGAGGAGCACTAATTTACCCAAGTGTTGAATCGACGTCATAACAAGGTATGAAGGTGTTGGTTGTCACACAACCTCGGCCAAAAGCGGACCAGCATGTTATAAAGTCCCAACTCTATGTCCAGATTTAGGGGTACCCATTGAAATTGTTGTCACTTGTCGTATTTATCCCTCTACAGATTCTGTTTGTGCCGCTTGCGCTCCTGGGCGTCATTCTGGTTGCGTATCGACAGCTCGTAGTGAGCAAGCAGTTGGGCGTTTCTCAAACAGCTATCGAGGTGCTAAATGGCCGCTGGACAATGCATATATTTGGTATTAGAGACGATAAACCCACGGCAAACCTCGCAGCCGTGTTGCCAAATACCTCTCTGTTTGGGCTCTGGCTTTGCCTGTTCCCCTTGTGGTTAAAATTTAAATTATCTGGGACCCTTTCACTGTATCCGCGTATTCCAGATGTAGGCGCTGAGAACATGGCGGATCTTGTTATCGTGCGCACTTTGTATTTCGACCGCATCATCGAGCGAGCTATTGGAGATATTGAGCAGTTTGTTGTGATGGGTGCTGGGTATGATATGCGAGCCTATGGAAGCTTTAGGAGAGACGGAGTAACTATTTTCGAGTTGGATCAGGCCGCTGTACAGGAACACAAACGTCGTGCGCTGGACGCGGCCAAAATTCCCTCCGAGCATGTACGATTCGTCAACATAGACTTCAGTCGAGATGACTTGTTTGTGCAGCTATCCAAAGCGGGCTATGACGCGTCGAAAAAAACGCTATTTCTATGGGAGGGCGTCACCCTCTATTTATCAGAGTCCGAGGTCAGAAAAACCATGCAGGAAGTTCGACATCACTCAGCAAAAGGAAGCATTCTGCTAGCTGACGTTTACGCTAACCGAATGGTTGACATGGGGAAGACATCCGCTGGCAACAAAATGTTGGAATTCACAGGCGAGGGTTTTGGTTTTGGGCTGAACTTCGAATCAGGTTGGGAAGAGGTGTTAGCCGAATTCGTAGAAAACGAATCAATGTCTGTCGGTGAAACTTTTTCCCTGGGCAGTAACGCCGATAAAGGACCATTTGTGGCTGTTGTAGAAATGCAATGCTGATTCTGATGTATCATCACCTAAAACAAAAGGAGACGTGTTATGACTATCTTTGAGTGGGTGCGATCGAGAAAAGTGCGATCACCTATGGCATCGTTTTTGGTGTATTGCTGATAGTTTACGGATTTTTCTATCGCGTAGCAGGACTGGAGCGGCTACCAGGATTTACCGCTCCCTTCTATCTAGCTTTGCCGCTATGTGCCTACCTCACAGTTAGAGCATTACCATCGCCTGAGAACCCGCTGACGTTCCGCGGTGCTACCGTCCCTGGGGTAATCGCTTCAGTGCTCGCTGCCGGGATTTATTGCATCTTCGTGTTCTTCTACAACGCCTATGTGGATGACTCACTGTTGCAGCAGCTTGTACAAAACTCAGTCGCAGCCTGGCAGGCGCAAGACGTGCCACAATCAACTATCGATGAACAACTGACGAGTTTTTCGTTCACACCCGCAGGATTTGCGCTCACCATTTTCATCTTGATGAGCCTTGCCAGCATCGTTGGCGGGCTGATAGTCGGGTGGATTGTCGTGCGGAAACAGGATGGGTAGGGGGCAGTGTCCTAAGGCACAGAAGTAGCACGCATATTAGCGGCGAAATTGCTATAACACCTAGGCCAACGTAGTATTCAGCGAACCTAACTTTGGATCAAAAATAGGTGGATCGACCCTTTCCTGCATATAAAGGTGATGAACCTTATATCTTTGTGAGCTACTCGCATCAGGACGCCGACACCGTGTTTCCTGGTATTCAATGGCTGCGGGATCAGGGTTTCAATATATGGTATGACGAGGGGATCAGCCCAGGTGCCAGCTGGCGCGAAGAACTGGCTGAATCAATCCTCGGCTGCGATCTTTTCATCATTTTAGTCTCCCCCAGGTCTGCCAAAGCCGACAACTGCCTGAAAGAAGTCAATTATGCATTGGAACAGGACCGTCCAGTGCTTGCTATACATGTAGAATCCACCCAACTATCACCCGGCTTGGCACTCGCACTTAGCGATCGTCAGGCGATTTTCAGGCATGAGTTGCCAGAAGAAGAATACAGAGACAAGGTGCTCTCGGGTGTCAGGAGCCATATCCAACAAAGTCAATCAGTCGAGACTGTTTCCACACCCTCAGTTATTAACACTACCTCCAAGCCGATCGTGATCGGGGCTGGATTGATTGCCCTGGCTATATTGGCGGGCAGCATCTTGCTTTATATGAAGCCGAGTGAAGAGGTCATGGATATTAGTTCCTCGCCTAATCCCGTACTTCTGGGTGAACCTATCGTTCAAGTGCAGTCTGATCCTCTCATTACCTACGGGGATAGAAAATCCATTGCGGTACTACCTTTTAAAAACTTGAGTGACAGTCCTGACGATGCCTATTTCGCAAGCGGTATCCATGAAGAAATTCTGCTGCGCATCGCCAAGGTTCGCGACCTGGATGTGAAGTCGACGACATCGGTCTTGAAATATACAGAGGAGAGACCGGCCCTTAAGCAGGTCGCGAGGGAACTGGAGGTGGGCACCATTCTGGAAGGCAGCGTCAGGCGTGTGGGTAACCGGGTCCGTATTACCGTTCAGCTGATCGATGCGGCGACTGATTCCCATCTCTGGGCGGAGTCCTATGATCGCGATCTTGAAGATATATTCGAGATCCAGAGCGACGTGGCGCAGAGAATTGCAGGTGCCCTGCAGGCAGAACTG
>JAPUGI010000097.1 GCA_027292925.1 Gammaproteobacteria bacterium | reverse complement strand
GGCTCCCAGGGTGTCATCTGCCGCACCTGTCAGATAAGCCGGTCCACCACCCGGTGCCACTACATTACTAGGATTGAAAATAGCGATCCATCCCGCAGTGTCCGCAGGCACAGTGGAGGTCAAGCCTAGTGCTATCTGTGTATTGCCTTTCACAAAAGTTGAACGTGCAAGACGTGAAGCTTCCTGATAGTGCGAAGTTACTTTGGTCATGTTGGCTGTCTTGATGTAATCCTGATACGCGGGCAAGGCAACCGCCGCGAGAATACCGATAATGGCAACCACGATCATCAATTCGATCAATGTGAAACCTTGTTGCAGTTTATTAGTCATTACGCTAACTCCTAAATATTAAACGAAGACTGCTATGAACGATTTATTGATCATTTGTTTCAGTCTGACTCTTGTCCGTGCAATACCCATGCCATCCTATATAAATGGGTCTACGACCGTTGGTCGGGAGAAATGTGACTCGATCCGTCAATTGTACCCTGACCCTGGGACACTTTCTGCGTCACTATGTGACAAAAATCGTCACCTGATGCTGTCTCTCATTCAAAATTGAGTCCATAATGTCACGGTTTTTCCTATCGACACACCGAAGGGCGAAATGTAAACTTTCAACAAGAACTGAGTCTGTACAGTACAGATATTCGTTAAGTTCAATTAGCATCGAGGCTAACAACTATGGCCGCAAACCCAATACAACTGAGCGGACTCGCTAGACGCCTGGTGGAAGATGAGTTGCTTGAAGATACAGCTGCAAAAGAAGCTTCGGAGGAGGCCCACAAAACACGCGTACCCTTTGTAACCCATCTCGTTCAGAATGACCTGGTCAGTGCCAAGGATATTGCAAATTCGGCGTCCGAAGAATTTGGTACACCACTGATCGATATCTCTGCACTCGACATTGAATCCGTTCCGAAAGACCTCGTTGATGACAAACTTATCCGCCAAAACCATGCGATCCCTATATTTCATCGAGGCAATCGCCTGTTTGTTGCGGTATCCGATCCCACCAACCGAAAAGGGCTCGAAGACATCCGATTCCATACCGGTGTTACAACTGAAGAAGTACTGGTAGAAGAGAACAAACTCAGTTCTTTCATCGACGCATACCTTGACTCCCAGGAAGGTAGCGGGCTTGGTGACCTGGGTGACGACGATGTTGACCTGGACCTGGAAGCGGTAGATGAACAAGGAGGCGGGCCGGACGATGACGACGAGGGCTCTGCAGCCGACGATACACCGGTGGTGCGATTCATCAACAAGATGCTGATTGATGCGATCAAGGGCGGTTCATCCGACTTGCATTTCGAACCATTCGAGAAAGCCTATCGTGTACGTTATCGAACTGACGGCGTTTTGCACGAGGTAGCAAGACCACCTGTCAACCTTGCCCCGCGGATTTCGGCGCGTTTGAAAGTCATGTCCCTGATGGATATCTCTGAACGCCGGGTTCCCCAGGATGGTCGTATCAAGTTAAGGATTTCCAAAACCAAATCCATCGATTTTCGCGTAAACACACTACCGGTGCTTTTCGGCGAGAAGGTGGTCCTCAGGATTCTCGATCCAAGTTCGGCCAAGATGGGTATCGATGCCCTCGGATATGAGGACGACCAGAAAGCATTGTATATGGAAGCTCTGATGAAACCACAGGGTATGTTCCTTGTCACCGGACCCACGGGTTCCGGCAAGACGGTATCTCTGTATACCGGGATAAACATCCTGAATACACCGGAACTGAATATCTCGACCGCGGAAGATCCGGTTGAAATTAATCTGGAGGGCATCAATCAGTGTCCTATCAACGCTAAGGTCGGCCTGGATTTCTCTGAGGCATTGAGGGCTTTCCTGCGCCAGGATCCCGATATAATTTTGGTTGGGGAGATTCGAGACCTTGAAACCGCGTCAATCTCAATCAAGGCAGCACAAACCGGTCACATGGTGATGTCCACCCTGCATACAAACAGTGCGCCTGAAACCCTGACCCGACTACGTAACATGGGCGTGGCAGCATTTAACCTTGCCACATCGGTCAACCTGATAGTCGCCCAGCGCCTCGGTCGGCGGCTATGTGATTGCAAAACAAAATTAGATGTTCCCAAGAATGCGTTACTTGAGAAAGGGTTCAGTGAAGAACAGCTAGCTGAAGATTTTGACATCTTTGGTCCTAACGGATGTGAAAAATGTATGTCCGGGTACAAAGGCCGGGTAGGCATTTATGAGGTTATGAAAGTAACCCCACAGATCTCCAAAATGATCATGGAAGACGCCAATGCCTTACAGATAGCAGAAGTTAGCGTGCAGGAAGGATTCGACACGGTCTACAAATCCGGACTGCGCAAAGTAATTAGCGGCGCAACCAGTCTTGAAGAAATCAACCGCGTGACTAGTGGACACTAGATAGGGGTTAACCAATGGCAGCAGCAAATAAGGTATTTGCCTGGGAAGGAACGGACAAGTCCGGTCGTAAAACCAAGGGTGAGATTACCAGCAGTAACGCCAACGTAGCAAAAGCGGAACTTCGCAAGCAGGGAATTAATCCTACATCCGTAAAAAAGAAGGGCGGCGGATTCAGCCTTGCGAGTTTGGGAGCGAAAATAACTCCGGGCGACATTGCATTGTTTACCAGGCAACTTGCTACCATGATGAAAGCCGGTGTACCCCTGGTACAGTCCTTTGAGATAGTTGCAGACGGCGTCGACAATCCCATGATGAAGGACCTGATTTTGAAGATCAGGGATGACGTATCTTCCGGTAATTCATTTGCAAGCGCGATCAGTGCCCAGCCAAAAGAGTATTTTGATGAGCTGTTTTGCAACCTCATAGAAGCAGGGGAACAATCAGGTGCCCTGGAAACCATGCTGATGCGCCTTGCAGACTACAAGGAAAAAACGGAAGCAATTAAAGCAAAAATAAAGAGTGCCATGAGCTATCCCATCTCCATTCTGGTAGTAGCTAGTGTCGTATCCGGAATCCTGCTGATTAAAGTGGTGCCCCAGTTCGAAGAAATATTTGCCGGTTTCGGTGCGGAACTGCCGGAGTTCACACAGATGGTGGTCAATATGTCCCGCTTCATGACCGAATGGTGGTTCGTTATCGTGGCTATAATCGGCGGGTCTCTCTATGCCTACAAACAGGCTCATAATCGTTCCCAGAAAATTCGGGACGGTCAGGAAAGGCTGATGTTAAAGCTGCCAGTACTTGGCGATCTCCTCGATAAATCCTGTGTGGCTCGATTTGCCAGAACATTATCTACCACCTTTGCGGCCGGTGTTCCGCTGGTTGATGCGCTGGAATCAGTATCCGGTGCCGCGGGTAACGTCGTATACAAGGAAGCAATCCTGAAGATCAAGGAAGACGTGTCCAGTGGCATACAGTTGAATTACGCCATGAAACAAGTCGATGTTTTCCCAAATATGGTTATCCAGATGGTTGCCATCGGTGAAGAATCAGGCGCGCTGGATAGCATGCTGGATAAGTCAGCGACCTACTATGAAGAAATGGTCGACAATGCAGTTGACGGGCTCACCAGTATGATGGAACCCATCATTATGTCATTCCTCGGCGTCGTGATCGGTGGCCTGATTATCGCCATGTATCTGCCTATTTTCTCCATGGGAGACGCCATAAGCGGGTGATAACATAGACCCCACACCTATTCTCCAATATCTTGCCTTCCTGCAGGCAGAATTTCCTGTTCTTCTTTATTCCACAGCCTTTATGTTAGGTACGATTATCGGCAGTTTTCTCAATGTCGTCGTTTTTCGGTTACCTGTGATGTTGGAACAGGATTGGAAACAGCAAGCCAACGAGATACTTGGCAAGGATGTAGAACCTGACGACCGCGTTTTTAATCTGGTTTCCCCCAATTCTCATTGCCCCACCTGCCTCCATGAAATCAAGCCCTGGGAAAACATCCCGTTACTGAGTTATACCTTCCTCAAGGGGAAGTGCGCCTACTGCGGTGTGTCTATTCCCGCCAGGTATCCGTTGGTCGAACTGCTTACGGGAATTATGACTGTGGTTGTCGTCGTGGTCTTTGGCGCAACTCCCCTGGGTCTGTCGGCCTGCATTCTGACCTGGGCGCTGATCGCACTATCCGTGATCGATTACGATACGCAACTGTTGCCGGACAACATTACCTTGCCGTTACTGTGGCTGGGTCTGGCGGTCAACTACTTTGACCTTGTAACAAGCCTGCAGGACGCTTTTATCGGCGCCTGCCTGGGTTACCTGAGCCTCTGGTCGGTATTCCATCTTTTTAAATTTGTCACCGGTAAGGAAGGTATGGGATACGGCGACTTCAAGCTCCTCGCCATGCTCGGTGCATGGATGGGCTGGCAATCCGTTCCGCTCATTATCATGCTCTCCTCCGTGGCGGGTGCCTTGATCGGCGGCGGCCTTATTGCCCTGGGTCGAGACAAAGCCAATCCATTTTCTTTCGGTCCCTATCTCGCTATCGCCGGGTGGATTACGCTGATATGGGGAGAAGACATAACCCGCTCTTACCTGCAGTTTGCCCGTCTGTAAATGGCGGGGTTTGATCATGGCTGATGTCATCGTAAAATGCCCGACCTGCGATAAGGCGGTTGCCTGGATCTCATCGAGCACCTACCGGCCTTTTTGTTCAGGACGTTGCCGCCTGATTGACCTGGGCGAATGGGCCGATGGTAACCGGGCGATTCCGGCTGATGCGGAACATGATGATGTTACTGCTTCCGATTTGAAGCGTGACTAAGCAGGTTCGTCAGTTATCTTCCTACAGGTCACAGACACTGCGCTCAGGATGACAAGCTTTGCTTGTCAGGTTCGGTACTCGGCGTTTATACGGACATACTCATGAGAAAGATCACTGGTCCACACAGTTTCCTCGCAGTCTCCTGATTTCAGGTCAACTGTAATCGTGATCTCTTCCGTCGACATGGCTTCATCCCCCATAGATTCTACGTAGCCCGGGTCTCTAGTGCCGTTAGCCATTAACCGCACATCACCGATGTAGATATCAAGTTTCGAGATATCGATATCCGCTTCCACCTTTCCGATAGCCATCACTATCCGGCCCCAATTCGCATCACTGGCGAAGATGGCAGTTTTCACCAGGGGTGAGTTGGCAATTACATAGGCAATAGCAAGGCAACTTTTTTGTTCCTCACCATTTATTACTCGTACTGCAACAAATTTGGTTGCGCCTTCTGCATCACGGACAAGTCCTTTTGCTAACTCAATCATCAATTCTTCCAGAAGTTCGTAAAACTTAACGCTACTTTCGGGATCTTCATCTACACAAAGCCCGGATACCCCCGTTGCCGTTAACATACATGAATCGTTAGTAGATGTGTCACTATCAACGGTAATCCTGTTGAAGGATTTGTTGACCGCTTGATCTAACATTCCCTGCAAGGTGTGTTGGCTCAAAGATACATCTGTCGCAATATAGGACAACATCGTAGCCATGTTGGGTTGGATCATCCCGGACCCTTTGGCAATACCCGTAATAGTGATCTTTTTACCCAGAATCTCTTTTTGCCGTGACACGATCTTGGGACGGGTATCTGTCGTCATTATTCCCCTGGCAGCTTCAAGCCAGTTATTTTCCCCCAGTCGCGGCAGTAGATTGTGCAACGCATCGGTGATCCGGGATACGGGTAGTCGCTCACCAATAACCCCCGTTGAGAAAGGAATAATCTCTTCGGGTCTAGCCCCCACCAGTTGCGACAATGATTTGCAGCAGGTCAGGGAGTCTGCAATGCCTTCATCACCAGTGGCCGCATTGGCATTGCCGCTATTGATAACAAAATACCTGGGAGACGTCTGTTTCAGGTGTCTTCTACCTACCTCGACCGGCGCGGCTGCGAACAGGCTTTTTGTAAAAACAGCGGCGGTTACACTTCCTTCAACGAACTCAAACATCACCAGATCGTTAACTCCATCCGATTTGATGCCGCAGGGAAACGACGCCATTCTGACTCCCGGAACCACATGAAAGTCGAAGTTGGCTTCCCCTACCGCCATTACGCCAATTTTCCGTGACAGGTTTTATACTTTTTCCCAGAACCACAGGGACATGGTTCGTTTCTGCCTATCTTTCGTTCGCGCCTGACAAAAGGGGTCTGGGGAGCAGCGGTGTCCATACTTCTGGATTCACCCATCGAGTTGCTATTGTCCTTCTGGAAGTTGAGCTTACTTCTTGCAGCAACCTCCCTGCGTCTGCGATCCATGTCTTCAACATCTTCAGCAGGCTGAAACTGAACCCTGGACAAGAAGCGAATAACTTCAACCTTCACATTGTTAAGCAACTCTTCAAAAAGTTCGAACGCTTCCCGCTTGTATTCCTGTTTCGGCTGCTTCTGCGCATATGCCCGAAGGTGAATTCCTTGCCGTAAGTAATCCATTGAAGCCAGGTGCTCTTTCCACAAGGTATCAACAATATCCAGCATGATTCGTTTTTCAAACAGACGAATATTCGGCCCAATCTGTTTTTCCTTCTCTTCATAGCCACGACGTACTTCACTAGCTATTTTATCTCTCAGTGTTTCCTCATGCAGGCTCTCATCTTCATCAAGCCATTTTTGCAGTGGTAAGCTGGTATTGAATTCAGTATGCAGGGCCTGTTCGAGTCCGGGGATATCCCATTGTTCTTCGAGGCTCTGCGGTGGAATAAAACCGTCAATCACCTGTTCGATAACATCGTCCCACAAGACATCGATCGTTTCTGAGATATCGTCTGTTTCCATCAACTCCTTTCGTTGACCATAGATCATCTGCCTTTGATCGTTGGCGACATCATCGTACTCCAGCAATTGCTTTCGAATATCGAAGTTTCTTCCCTCAACTTTTCGTTGCGCCTTTTCAATGGCGTTGGTTACCATTTTATGCTCGATGGCTTCGCCTTTTTCCATACCGAGGGATTGCATCAGCCCCCTGACTCGATCCGAAGCAAAGATGCGCATCAGGTTGTCTTCAAGTGACAGATAAAATCGAGAGTATCCAGGGTCACCTTGCCTTCCTGATCGACCACGAAGCTGATTGTCTATGCGTCGACTTTCATGCCTTTCAGTACCGAGAACATGCAGCCCACCTGCCTCGATTACCAGTTCATGGCTTTTCTGCCATTCAGTTTTGATGGCATTTATTTTTGCGTCATCCGGCTGATCAAGCTCGGCTATTTCCGCCTCCCAGCTTCCACCCAGGATAATATCTGTACCCCGGCCCGCCATGTTTGTAGCGATAGTCAATGTGCCGGGCTTTCCGGCCTGGGCAATAATTTCCGCTTCCTTCTCATGAAACTTGGCGTTCAGCACACTGTGTTTGATTTTCTTTTTATTCAGAAGATCTGACAGCAGTTCCGACGTCTCGATGGATGCAGTACCAACCAGGACGGGTGCTTTTTTTGCCAGGCACTCACTGATTTCTTCAACGATAGCCTCAAACTTCTCTTCCTGGGTCAGGTAGATGAGATCGTTGAGATCATCTCGAATCATCGGCAGGTTTGTGGGGATCACCACTACATCAAGTCCATAGATCTGCCTGAATTCAAATGCTTCTGTATCCGCGGTACCCGTCATCCCTGCCAGTTTGTTGTAAAGGCGAAAGTAGTTCTGGAATGTAGTAGACGCCAGGGTCTGGCTTTCATTGGTAATGGTTACTTTTTCTTTTGCCTCGATTGCCTGATGAATTCCGCCGGACCAGCGCCTGCCGGGCATGGTACGTCCGGTATGTTCATCGACGATCACTATTTCATTGTCTTGAACGATGTATTCGACATCTCTGTGGAACAGGCAATGTGCCTTCAAAGACGAGTGGACATGGTGCAGCAGGGTAAGATTTGACGTTCCATACAGGCTTTCCCCTTCTTGCAGCAAACCTTTTTTGGTTAGCAGGTCTTCGACTTTTAGGTGACCTTCTTCCGTCAGTTCTACATCACGTTGCTTTTCATCGACGAAATAGTCGCCCGGGGGTTCAATCTCGTTGGCGATGTCTTCCGCAGTCTTCTCCTGTTCTGTTAGCTGCGGCACGATTAGATTGATGGCTTTGTATATATCAGAAGTGTTCTCGACGCCGCCGGAAATGATCAATGGTGTGCGTGCTTCATCGATAAGGATTGAATCCACCTCGTCCACAATGGAATAATTGAGCTCTCGCTGGACTTTCTCCTCCAGAGAAAAGGCCATGTTGTCCCGCAGGTAGTCGAATCCAAACTCATTGTTTGTACCGTAGGTTATATCCGCCTGGTAAGCGGACTTTTTCTCTTCCGGGGATTGTCCGGAATAAACGACGCCAACTGTCATACCCAGTGCTTCATACACAGGACCCATCCACTGGCGTCCCCATTTCGCCAGATAGTCATTGACAGTTACCAGGTGTACGCCTCGAGAGGTCAGCGCATTGAGATACAAAGCCAGTGTCGCAACCAGTGTTTTGCCTTCACCAGTACGCATCTCCGCAATCCGACCTTCATGCAGGGTGATCCCGCCAACCAGTTGAACATCGAACAAGCGCATCTGTAACGTCCGTTTCCCCGCCTCACGGACGATGGCGAACGCCTCCGGCAATATATCTTCCAGGGTCACTCCACTGTCAAGTTGTTCCTGGAATTCGAGCCTCTTGTTGCGAATCGCATCTTCGTCAAGTTTTTCAAATTCTTCCTCGAATGTATTAATGCGTTCAACGATCTTGCCCATCCGCTTGAGTTCACGCTCGTTTTTGCTTCCAAAAACTTTGCTGAAGAAAGGCATAACCATGATTGATATTCTCGACTAAATTGATGATCCACAACGAGTGCCGACGAGCCTGCCTTAGAAAAAGGGAAACCCGCCAGGAAAAAGCGCCTGCGGTGGCCGCTAAACTAGGATTCCCGGATCAGCGGCTAGCGCGGTGGATATATGAGGAGGGGTCGACCACTCGGCCATTTTTGAATACTTCGAAATGCACATGTGGCCCGGTTGCACGCCCGCTGCTGCCCATCGAGCCAACAACCTGTCCTTTCTTAACAATGTCGCCAACCTGGACGATGAGTTCCTTGTGGTGGCCATAGCGCGTTGAATAACCACCACCATGGTTCAGTTCTACCATTTTTCCATAACCACTTCGCGGTCCAGCGTACACGACAACTCCGGCTGCCACGGTAATGACAGAATCTCCCTCACTTCCCGCAAAATCAACGCCACTGTGCCACGCGCGTTTCCCGGTAATGGGGTCATTACGATAGCCGAACCTTGAGGACATCCAGCCTTTTTTGACCGGTCGTCCCGCAAGAAATACATCACCTTGAATTTTGCGGTTGACCAACAAGGTCTCTAACACACCTAATTGCTGCTCGCGATTTTCTATATCTTCAGCCAGCTGGTTTAGTACCTGCAGGTAATCCGGAGGATTGTAGGCAGCACCTTCATAAGGAGATTCTGGCCCGCCAAGTCCTGGTGGCTGGGAAAAATCGAATTCGCCCTCGTCCAGTTTGGCGACAGTGGTCAAGCGTTCACCCAGGGCATCGAGGCGAACAATTCGCGCTTGGAGCTTAGCCAGCCTTAGGGCCGAAGCTTCAAGATTCTCACGCGCATTTCGCTGCGCATTTTCAATATTCCGTTGTTGTTCCTTTAGTACATCTCGCCATTTGGCTACCATCTCACCGGTCAGGCCAGCCTCACCCACACCGTGACGATAGGACAGATATCCGGCGGCGGAAGGTATACCGATCAAGCCAGCCACGGTCAGCCCAATGAGCAAACCGTTCGCTGTAAAGGAACGATGTTTGCCTGATCTGTTATCAACAATGATGAATTTCATAAAATTCAGCTATTATATAATCTCGTTTTTATGCGCTTTATTCGCTTTATTCAAAAATGAGCCTGACATGTCGAGAATCCCCAAATCACTTAAACTACCCCACCAGATTCTCAAGAACCCCGAGGGGTCGTTACACGAGGTTTATTCGCAAGCTCGTGATCTGTTAGCAATTCAATCCGTTATACGAAAATTTGTCCCCGCAAATGTATATGTCGCATCCATCCATAATGAAACCCTGCATCTCATCACCAGTTCCGCTGCTACTGCTACCCAAATCACATATCGGCAGCGCAACATTATTGCGGCTACACGCAGATACGGCGTACAGTTTGAAGTCAATAAACTCAAGGTTTCAGTTCGTCCAGAAGACCCCGAATTAAAACTCCCATCCCGGGAACCCATTCCCCCTTCCGTCGAAAACGCCCAACTACTGGCAACAATGGCTAAATATATCGAAGATGGAGCCCTGCGCAAAGCCCTAATAAACCTGTCAAAAAGGGGTAAATAGCCGATTTCTCTGACTTTCCCTAGACCTGGTCCGCTAATTGCGGTCTGGCATAAGAGAATGGTACCTGTTCAGGGTCTTCGAAAGTAACAATTTCCCAGGCGTCCGTTCGTCTCAGTATTTCCTTCCGCAGCGCATGATTTTCTGTATGGCCGGATTTATAACCAATAAATTCGCCGATAATACTGTAACCCAAGAGGTACAAATCACCGATGGCATCCAGTATTTTATGTCGCACAAACTCATCTTCATGGCGAAGACCGTCATCATTAAGTATCCTGTAGTCATCAACTACGACAGCATTGTCGAGACTGCCTCCCAATGCCAGATTTTGCTCTCGCAAATGTTCAAACTCCTTCAGCAGGCCAAAAGTCCGGGCCCGACTGACCTCTTTTACAAAGGCGGTAGTTGAGAAATCAATACTGGCTTGTTGCTGTTTGATCACAGCGTTGTCGTAGACGATGGTATGGCTGACCCTGAAACCATCATAGGGGAGAATACTCACATGCTGGCCATAGGAACGGGGGCTTTCCTCACTACCCACCGAAACTTCTTTGGTAATTCTGATAAATTTCTTCAGTGCATTCTGCTCTTCAATTCCAGCAGATTGGATCAGGAATACGAAGGTTGCCGCACTGCCATCCATAATCGGCATCTCGGGACCACTCACTTCCACATAGGCATTATCAATACTCAAGCCTGAGAGCGCTGACATCAGGTGTTCGACGGTCGAAATCCGCTGGCCGTTCTTTACCAGAGTAGTCGCAAGGGTTGTATCGCCAACATATTCAGTGGCTGCTGGAATTTCGACGACCGGGTCGACATCAACTCGAACGAAAACAATGCCTGTATCAATTGGCGCAGGTCGCAAGGTTAGGTAGACCTTTTCACCCGTATGTAATCCTACCCCAATCGCTCGAATAACATTTTTCAGCGTTCTTTGATTTATCATTATTGTTCTTGTCCCCAATGCGGCGCGAATAGTACCAGAATCCCTCCGGAGAGACCATGAAAGGCCCAATTCACTGTGTTGAGACTGTAATTTGCCGGTTTAGTTGCACGAAAGGTCGCAAATCCTAATAAATCAGCACCAGGGGAACCTCTGATCGGAGGTTCCCTAGTCAGCCTGACGTCTCAAGAACGCCGGAATATCCAGATATTCAAGGTCTTTGGTCGGTACAAGCTCATGACGCGAACCCGCCTCCTGGGCCGCATTCCTGATGATCGTGGGCCTGTCCAGGTCCCCATAGTCGACAGCGCCATCTCCGGCAATCTTCTTTTTGACTTCATCAGATAATTTCGGTGGACGTTCCTGCAGATCACCAAGCCCAGTCGCAACTACTGTTACTCGTATTTCATCACCCATTTCCTGGTCAATAACGGTGCCGATAACGATCGTCGCGTTTTCAGAAGAAAATTCTTCGACGGTAGCGCCCACTTCTGAGAATTCTCCAAGGGAAATATCGACGCCAGCTGCGATGTTCACCAGAATTCCGCGAGCACCAGTGAAATCCACATCTTCCAGTAGCGGGCTGCGAATCGCGGCCTCTGCCGCCTCCCGGGCCCGGTTTTCACCACCAGCACTGCCACTACCCATCATGGCCATACCCATTTCAGACATGACCGTACGCACGTCGGCAAAGTCCACATTGATCATTCCCGGCCTCATTATTAGATCGGCAATTCCCTGCACAGCGCCCAATAACACATCATCTACCGCGGCAAAAGCCTCGAGTAGAGGCGTGTCTTCACCCATGATGGTAAGTAATCTCTCATTGGGAATGGTAATGAGCGAATCGACATGTCGGGATAACTCGTCTATCCCCGCTACAGCTACTTTCATTCGTTTCCTGCCTTCAAATGAAAAAGGCTTGGTGACAACCGCCACTGTCAAAATACCAAGATCCTTGGCAATTTCGGCAACGATGGGTGCGGCACCGGTGCCTGTACCACCTCCCATACCCGCGGTAATAAATACCATGTCCGCACCAGCCAGGGCTTCAGATATACGATCCTTGTCCTCAAGTGCAGCATCTTTACCCAGTATCGGATCGGCACCTGCTCCCAGGCCTTTGGTGATACTGGATCCCAGTTGTAACAAGGTCTTGGCAGTCAGACTGCTTAAAGCCTGTGCATCTGTATTTGCACAAACAAATTCCACGCCCTCGATCTCTCGTTTCACCATATGTTGGACTGCATTACCACCTCCACCACCAACACCTATGACCTTAATCACTGCATTCTGTGGCGCGCTATCGACTAGTTCAAACATATCTCACCCTCCTAAGGTCTAGGCAATTTGATTTATATTGATTTTCTTTGATTGTTAGCATCTGCTCGGAAACCTTTACTTGTTAAAAAGTTTGTAAAAACGTTTAGTAACTCCCCAAAAACCAGTTTTTTACGCGTCCAACGACTGATTCCATTCCGGCATTCGACGGCAGTACCAGATCATCATTCTGTTGTTTTGCCCCGTACTGCAACAATCCGACGGCGGTAGAATAAATAGGATTTTTTACTATGTCAGCGAGGCCGCTAACGCCATGCGGTCTGCCAATACTGACTGGCATGTGAAAAATCTCTTCGGCAAGTTCAACCACTCCTTCCATTTTTGATGTGCCGCCGGTAAGGACGACCCCCGCAGCAACCAGATCTTCAAACCCACTGCGTCGCAGCTCAGCCTGTATCAAGGTGAACAGTTCGTCATACCTGGGTTCTACTACCTCAGCCAATGCCTGCCGTGATAAATCCCTGTCTGCCCGGTCACCTACACTTGGAACTTTGATGGTTTCGTTTTCACCGGCCAGGCTTGCCAGGGCACAGGCATACTTGATCTTTAGATCTTCCGCATTCTGGGTCGGTGTTCGCAGCGCCATGGCTATATCATTGGTCACCTGGTCTCCCGCAATGGGAATTACTGCGGTATGCCTAATGGCACCATCGGTAAATATGGCAATATCTGAAGTGCCACCACCAATATCTACAAGGCACACGCCGAGATCTTTCTCATCTTCAGTTAGTACTGCATAACCGGAAGCCACCTGCTCAAGAATGATGTCTTCTACTTCGAGCCCGCAGCGCCTGATACACTTCTCGATATTCTGTGCTGCATTGACCGCACAGGTAACCAGGTGCACTTTCGCTTCCAGTCTAACCCCAGACATTCCCAGGGGTTCCCTGACTCCTCCCTGGGTATCAACCAGGTATTCCTGGGGCAGGATATGAAGTATTTTCTGATCCGACGGTATCGCAACTGCCTGGGCAGCATCGATTACCCTTTCAATATCAGGCTGGAACACTTCACGATCCCTGATCGCCACAATCCCGTGAGAATTCAAACTACGGATGTGATTACCCGCTATACCGGCGAACACAGAATGAATCTCGCAACCCGCCATTAATTCCGCCTCCTCAACCGCCCCCTGTATTGATTGCACGGTTGATTCAATATTAATCACAACCCCTTTCTTCAGACCCCGGGACGCTTGGCTCCCGATTCCGACGATCTCCAGTTCCCCTTCCGGCGTCACCTCACCAACGATGGCAACCACTTTTGAGGTTCCAATATCCAGACCGACGATCATTTGATTTCCAATTGCACTGTTCATAGGCTCACTTCTCTCTGCAATTTATAGGTTTTCACGACATCGAAGCCTTCGGCTTCAATAAAATTTACTGCAACACCATTGGTATAACGTGTATCAATTCGCTGCGGTGTCATTTCAAGTTCTTCTATCTTTACACTCACTTTGAGGAATCGCTGCAATCGTTGCTTTACATCTACATTTCCCAGAGACACCCTCACACCATGTTGATTCTCAAATTCTAAAGAGCCACGGTCATTCAACAGGAGTACTTCAATAAAGTGCCCGGACTTTAACAACGCCCTGTTCAATCTCTGGTAGTGGCCCATCACCACTTGTTCTGTGCCAACGGGCCCATAAAGTTGCGGTAGATCACCACCAACCAGATATTCTGTCTCGAACACCACCCCTTCACTGTTAATGAAAGCATTATCATTCCAGTAAGCTATCGCTCTCTGTGGTTGAACATTTACAACTAACTCATCCGGCCAATGCAGTGCGACATCCGCATCATCAATCCAGCCAACTCCCGTCAAAACTTTTTTTACACGTTCAATATCAGACAATGATGTATCCAGGGCCAGCAGGATCCTCGTAATCGAGTCTCGCTGTAACGCGCTCACGTTCCCGGTGATTGAGATGTAATTAATCTCTCTCTCGCGTTCACTTATGGCGAAGACAATCGAGCCAGATATCAATATGGCAGCAAAGGCAGTAATCGTGACCTTGTATCGGCGCAGGAAACGAACCAAACGGATATTCATTCAATTCTCCGGTTAGTCCAGTTGGATTTTAGGATCTGAGCCAGACCGGCAGTCTCACCAGCACCCTGGGTCAACACAACGTCATCAGCCCGGACAATCTCGTCCAGGCGCACCGGGACATCGAATGTATGATCAACAAATTCGACTTTCACCTGACCCCCTGACAGCAATTTCTGGTACAGATCCATGCCAGTTGCACCGGGGATCTTTTCCTCCCCAGCAGAGTAGACTTCTGTCAAAATGAGGTGATCCACACTGGCAAGCACCTCCACAAACTGATCAAACAGTTCAAATGTGCGAGTGTAGCGATGTGGCTGGTAAACCATGACAAGGCGATTGCCAGGCCATCCATTCCGGACCGCATCAATGGTTGCTTTAACTTCGCTGGGATGATGGCCATAGTCATCAACAAGCAGGAAACTACCATCGCTAACTGAAAACCTGCCATGAACTTCGAATCGCCTGCCAACTCCCTGGAAATTTTCCAGCCCTTTTTCAATATCCTCATTCGAAATGCCTTCATCACTAGCAATAGCTATAGCCGCCAACGCGTTCAGAATGTTGTGCCGACCCGGGAGATTAAATGTGATTCCGATATCTTCCTTGTATCCTTTTCTGCTGACCTGGAAGGTTGAGGTAGTGCCACTTTGCTGAACATTGTATGCAAAGACATCGGCAGAAGAATCAAATCCATAGGTCATGATTGAGCGTTTAACCTGGGGTAACAGCGAGTTGATCACCGGGTCATCAATGCAAGCAACAAGCAATCCGTAAAATGGCAGGTTATGGACGAATTCCATAAAAGCATGTTGTAACTTTTCGAAACTTCCCTCGTAGTAACTGAGATGATCTCGATCAATGTTTGTCAGAACAGCAACCATTGGTTGTAAATGCAGGAAGGACGCATCGCTTTCGTCCGCTTCTGCGACAAGATAGCGGCTGGCACCGAGACGTGCGTTGCTCTCCGCGCTGTTAAGCAGTCCTCCAATTATGAAGGTAGGGTCCAGTCCGGCTTGAGCGAGAATCGATGCAATAAGGCTGGTGGTGGTGGTCTTACCATGAGTACCTGCAACGGCGATACCATGGCGATATCGCATCAGTTCTCCTAGCATTTCCGCGCGTCGAACCACCGGAATTCGCTTCTCATGCGCACAGATAACTTCCGAATTCTTCCCGGTAATTGCTGATGAGGTCACCACTACATCCACACCGTCTACATTACTTTCGTCGTGACCAATGGATACTTTCACACCAAGTGCTTTGAGCCTGTCCGTCACTGCAGATTTTACAACGTCGGATCCGGAGATCTGGTACCCCTGGTTCAACAGGACTTCCGCAATGCCGCACATCCCGGCACCACCGATTCCAACAAAATGGATACGTTTTATCCTGCGCATTTCCGGCACTTCAGGAAAGTTTTGTGAGAGTCGGCTAGCCACGTTTTCGACTCCTTTTTATCACAGAGGCAGCGCCAGCCAAGGATCGGCACTCATACTCAATTCTGAGCAGGATCGCGATAAGCACACAGCTAACTATCAAACTGTTACCGCCATAACTCGTGAGAGGGAGTGTCAATCCCTTGGTTGGCAACAGTCCCAGATTAACGCCCAGGTTTATCAGCGCCTGAACTCCCAACAATAACGCTATGCCGTATGCCATGTATGCATGGAACTCCTCTCCTTGATTGAAGGCGTTACGACCAATCCACAACGCACGGATAACAAGACATGTAAATAACAGGATAATTGTCACTGCTCCGACCACTCCCAATTCCTCAGCGATAATTGAAAACAGGAAGTCGGTGTGTGCCTCAGGCAGGAAAAATAGTTTTTGTATGCTGTTGCCCAGACCTAATCCAAACCATTCTCCCCGGCCAAAGGCGATCAACGCCTGGGTCAGTTGATAACCCCCGCCAAATTGATGTTCCCAGGGATCGGTAAACGCCGTGAATCTGGCCAGCCTGTAAGGTTGAAGGACGGCAATAAACGCAACAGCACCAACACAGACAGATACCACCGGTAAGAAATATCGCAGCGGAATACCGGAAAGAAATATTATCCCCAAGACTGCAGACATAATGACCACCGAGGCACCGAAATCAGGTTGACTCAAGAGCAACGTAACCAGCAGGACGACGACTGCAAGTGGTTTCAAGAAGGCTGCAAAATCAGTTTGTAACTCTTCCTTTCGTCTTACCAGGTAACCTGCGATGTAAACAACGACGAAAAGTTTGACGAATTCAGAACCCTGCAACGTGAAGAAACCAAGAGAAATCCACCGGGTTGCACCGTTAACTTCCTTACCGATACCAGGCACGAGTACCGCGATTAGCAACAGGAAGCTAAGAACCAAAAAGGGTAAACCCAGTTTTTGCCATATCTTGACGGGCGTTAGTAAAACGAACACACCAGTGATCGTGCCAATGACTATGTATACCGTATGCCGTGTTAGCAGATAAAAAGGATTGCCATGAATTTTGGCAGATACATCAGTTGAAGCAGATGCCACCATAATGAGCCCGGACAGCAGCAACAAAAGTGCAGCACCCGCCACAACTGAATCGACCGGGCACCTCACCCCTGGAGCAATCCTGGCTTTTTGTCTGATCATGACAATTTCTCCAGGAGCAATCGTTTGAACTCATTGCCACGAACCTGGTAATTCTCAAACATGTCAAAACTTGCACAGGCCGGAGAGAAAAGGACTGTGTCTCCAGAATCTGTAACGTCAATGGCTGTATCTACGATTTCATTGAGGCTGTCAACCAGCTGAACTGCCACTACGCCCTGCAGCGCAGCTTGTATTTCTTTGCCATCTCTGCCAAATACAAGCACCATCTTCACGCAATCACTGCAAACCTGCGCCATTGATCTGAAATCGGCACCTTTACCTTCACCACCCAGAATCAGCACAATATTTTTCGCCTGTGCAAGTCCCTCTACTGCCGAAATACTGGCCCCAATATTGGTTGCCTTGGAATCGTTGACGTAGGTGACTCCAGCAAAATCCCCCAGCCATTCACAGCGGTGTGCAAGGCCTTTAAATTTTTTCAGATCTTCGACCATTGCTCCCATCTCAAGATCGGCAGCGTAGCCAATAGCGAGCGCAGCCAACGCATTCTGGACGTTGTGCTTTCCTTTGATTTGCAGATCAGCCGCTAAAACAAGTTCACTTGAACCTTGTGACAGCATGGGATCGTTCTCAGGACCCAGCAATCCAAACTGCATGTCATTTTCCGGCGCATTAGTTCCGAAGGAGATTACAGAGTCCGTGGAGATATCAAACCGACGTGCTTCGTGCCTGTTCACCACCGCTATCTCACACCGGTTAAAGATGTTCCCTTTCGCTTTGTAGTAGTCCTCAACTTTGGGATAGCGATCCAAATGATCGGGAGAGAGATTCAAGCACGCGGCCACTTTTACAGGTAATGAAGTGGCTACTTCCAATTGGAAGCTGGAAACCTCGAGGACATATAGGACCGTGCTGTCGTCAAGTACATCCAGACAGGGTGTACCAATATTACCGGCAACTTTTACGCCAGTGAGTTGCGAAGATGCCAACGTTCCTACCATTGAGGTAACAGTACTCTTGCCATTCGAGCCAGTAATGGCAACGATAGGCGCCCGGGCGAGTTCACCAAACATGGCTACATCTCCGGTCAGCCTAATGCCTTTTAACCTCGCATCTTGTAACACCGGGAGGGACAACGGGACGCCAGGGCTTAAAATGACTTCATCGGCTCGCATCAACAGCCCGTATTCAAGCGCGTGTAATTCAGCACCAGGTACAAGGGCTTTTAGTTCAGGCAAGCGGTTGGGCGCGGCATCGTTATCTGCCACCTTGAAGTCAACTCCAGCCGCGTGCAAATACTTTGCAACTGAATATCCGGTTTCTCCCAGTCCTACAATCACTTTGAATTTTCCCGTGTCCACATTCCTTTTCTCATTAGCTACTGCTAATGCTTTTACTAACAAAGCCACGAACGACCTCATGGTCGCTAAAAGCAAGTTTCTTACCCAACACCTCCTGGTATTCCTCGTGCCCTTTACCCGCTATCAGCACAACATCCCCCGGATCCGCTTTGGATAGTACTTTCCAGATCGCAGCCCGCCGGTTGGTTTCTATCTCTACATCTGCCCCCGGTACAACGCCTTTGAAAATATCGTTGGCGATGACCATGGATGATTCACTTCTGGGATTGTCGTCAGTAATCATCACGTGACTGGCAACTTGTGACGCAATCTCACCCATCTGTGGGCGTTTTCCCTTGTCCCTGTCTCCTCCACAACCAAACACGCACCACAGCTCACCTCCGCAATGTTCCCTTGTTGCCTGCAAAGCTTTTTCCAAGGCGTCCGGGGTGTGCGCATAGTCAATCACTACCGTGGGTTGGTAGGCGTTGCGAATCACCTCCATTCGTCCCTTCACCATGCCAATATTCGAGATCGCCCTGATGGTCTCGTCAAATGCGTAACCCTGTGAGCCAAGCACAGCCAAGGTAGACAGGAGATTGTGGGCGTTGAATCGCCCCATCAGGGGGCTTTTTATCGTGGCTTCTCCCCAGGGAGAAGAAACACCGAAACTTAACCCATCATTGTCGAGGTGAATATCCCGACAGTAGATATCAGCCTCAGAACCGCTGATACTTGTTGAGAAAACCTCTACCCCGTCGCTAATCGATTGGCAAAGTTTCTGTCCAAATTCGTCATCCCGATTCACAATTGCGGTCTTTAATCCTTCCCAGGCAAACAACTTCTGCTTCGATTTTTGATAACCCTCGAAGTCTTTATGGTAATCAAGATGATCACGAGTCATGTTGGTGAAAACCGCAACGTCAATTTGAGTACCATTCAGCCTTCCCTGCTCAAGACCGTGAGAAGAAGCTTCCAATGCGACCGCTGTACATGAGTCATTTACAAGATAAGCCAGGTGTTTTTGCAGATTGATGGGTCCTGGTGTTGTTAAGCCCGCTGCCGGTGAAGTCGTCTTGAGCGACCAGGGATGTTCATTACTCGCAAGATCTCCATTCGTATCGGTCAATGTCCCGTAGCCCATCGTTCCGATGACACCACACCTGGCACCCATGATAGACAATCCCTGGGAAACAAAATGTGAACAGGACGTTTTTCCGTTGGTACCTGTAATGGCAACAACCAGAAGTTGGCTCGATGGATTACCGTAATACCGGCCCGCGATATCACCGGTTCTCGTTTTCAGGTTTTCTATCGCAACAACGGGGATACTTATTTCGACTTGTGGTGCAGGTGATTCGCATAGAACCCCAGCTGCATTTCTGGCCTCGACATCCTTAATAAAGTCGCGCCCATCAACGGTCATACCGGGAACAGCAATAAACAAATCACCCTGCTCAACCATTCTACTGTCGTCAGTGATTCCCTGTATTACAAGCTTCGGTAAATCATGTTGGTCTGGCAAAAGATCGTTTAACATAACTTTCAACTAGGCCGCCCCATCAATATCGTTAGGAGGTACATTGAGAAGCCTCAAAGCTCCTGCCATTACCCTTGAAAAAACCGGAGCTGCAATAGAACCGCCACCATAGGCGGTTGTTCTTGGCTCATTGATCAACACGATACCCACTAATCGTGGTTTGTTAACTGGTGTCATTCCGGCAAAAAAAGCAATGTGTAGCGTGTCTTGATAACCACCTTTGCCGACCTTGCGCACGGTTCCGGTTTTCCCGGCAACGGAAAAAGATTCTATTTTCGCTTTTTTCCCGGTGCCTTCCGTTACAACCCTGGTTAGCATCTGTTTTAGTTGATCGGCAACATCGTTCGAATACAGTCGTTCCTCCATAACCTCGCCCGTACTCAACAAACTAACTTCACGCTTCACTCCGCCAGCGGCAATCGTCAGATACGCTGCCGCTAGCTGGAGCGGCGTCGCAGTCAAGCCATAGCCATACGCGAAGGTTACCCGTTCTATGTCTTTCCATCGCCTGTAATTCGGAAGATAACCATTACTTTCGCCCGGGAAACCAACCCCGGTGCTTCGGCCAAAGCCGACCTTCTGGAACATTTCCCAGACTTCATACTCATTCAGCGTCAGCGCAAGCTTGCTGATACCTACCTGGCTCGACCTGGCAATAATTCCACCTAGATCCAATTTCCCACGATTGCTGGGATCCCTTATAGTTTTCGAGCCGATCCGCATGAAACCCGGATCTGTATCAATAACTGATTCTGGTGTGTACTGGCCCGACAACAACGCCACTGCTACGGTGAATGGTTTCATGATGGAACCCGGTTCAAACACATCAGTCACGGACCTGTTTCGCACAAAGTCCAATTCAAGATTCATTCTGTTATTTGGGTTATAGGAGGGTTGGTTGACCATTGCTAAAACTCTCCCGGTTTCTACATCCAGCACAATGACTGAGCCCGAAACAGCATCGTAATGAGTAACAGCTGATTTTAGTTCCCGGTACGCCAGATATTGCAGCCTAAGATCCAAACTAAGATCAAGATTTTTACCAGGAACAGCAGGACTAACAGGCACGATGTCTCGAATAATTTCTCCGAAACGGTTTTTCAGAACCTTCTTCTTGCCAGGAATACCAGCCAGCCATCTATCAAATGACAGCTCCAACCCCTCCTGCCCCTTATCGTCAATGTTAGTGAATCCGACCACATGAGCACCGACTTCTCCAGAGGGATAATAGCGGTGATATTCACGTTCACCATAAACACCCGGCACCTTCATTTCGAGAATCTCGCGCGCCTTGGCCGGGACAAGATGGCGACGCAGATAAACAAAATCTCGATCCCTGGCCTTATCGATTCTGGAGGAAAAACTTAATAGCGGAACTCCTAACATCCTAGCCAATGGCGCAAGATCTTCGTCGGATGTTGGCAATTCCCCCGGATCCGCCCACAGTGAAATGACTGGTGAACTGACTGCTAGCGGTTTGCCATTACGGTCCCTGATCAGTCCTCGATGAGCAGTGATTCGTTCCATTCGAATAGTTCGTGCATCACCCTGGTCCTGGAGAAAATCACGATCTATGACATTCAGGTAAACGAGCCGCGCACACAAGATGCTGATCAGCATTACAAATAAGGTGACTATCAAACCGATTCTGATCATCACTGATCCTCTGACTGATTGGCATACCCGAATCGTACGA
>JAPUGI010000096.1 GCA_027292925.1 Gammaproteobacteria bacterium | reverse complement strand
CCCGGTACCGACTTCGGCCTGGATTACACCTATGAGGTCAACTACCGTGAACTCGAACGGAAATTTTCAGAAGACACTTCTGGAAACTGGGTTTTTATGCCCATCGTTCCCTACAACCCATACGAAAACCACTCACCTGGTGACGTGTTTAAGCCAAACCCACCGTCTCTGGGAGATAGGCACTTCCTCGGTACAGACACAACCAGTCGCGATATCCTGGCACGATTATTTTACGGCACAAGAATCGCCCTGATCTTCTCGTTGGCATTTATGGTGTGCGTCTACTTTATCGGTATAGCTATCGGATGCGCCATGGGCTACTTCGGTGGCGTCTTTGACCTGACGTTCCAACGGCTGATTGAAATCTGGTCAAACATTCCCTTCCTGTACATGGTGATCATTGTTTCCTCGGTCATACCGTCGAACATTTCAATACCAACCCGCATCGCCATTCTGCTAACGGTCCTGGTGCTATTCTCCTGGACCAGTATGACCTACTACATGAGAACAGAAACCTACAAGGAAAAATCGAGAGACTACACGGCGGCCGCCAGGATCATCGGCGCGTCGCATTCACGCATTATTTTCCGGCATATATTGCCCAATATATTATCCACGCTGGTCACGTTTATGCCTTTCACCATCGTTGGTGCCATTGCTGCCATAACCGCGCTTGATTTTCTCGGCTTTGGACTACCACCACCCACACCCAGCCTTGGAGAACTGCTAAAACAAGGGACTGCTAATCTGCGGACTGCGCCCTGGATCGTTTCATCTGCTTTTGGCACATTGGTCATATTGCTTACGTTGGTAACTTTTATCGGAGAGGCCGTACGTGAGTCATTCGATCCCAAAAAATTTACTGTCTATCGCTAGTGGGCAGCTTTCAATAATGAGGTAATTTTAATGAAAATTGTTCAGAGCAGCAAAGTTCTGTTGATCGGCTTGTTGGTGCTTTTTCTCACCGCATGTGGTGGGTCTGGCGACGATACACACATCTCAGAATTGGAAACACCCGATAATACCCAGGAAGTACAGGATTACTATGCATCCAAACCAGAATTCTTCACCTTCAAGACTCTCGCTGATTTGCCGCCAACGCTTACCTGGGAGAATGGCGAGCACCTTGCTGAAATCGGATCACCCAACGCTAAAAAGGGTGGCACAGAATATACTCAGATACAGGACTTCCCACGAACCCTGCGAACAGTAGGTCCTGATTCGAACGGCTCCTTTAGACCGTGGATCCTGGACGATACTACGATGGCCATTGCCCATCGCCATCCGGATGATTTTGTATTTTACCCAGGGCTTGCAGATTCCTGGGCAGTGGATACTGACAACAAAACGGTCTATGTCAAACTCGATGCCAACGCAGAGTGGTCTGATGGCGTGCCCGTAACGACAGACGACTTCGTGTTTATGTTCTGGTTCTTTCAATCACCATATATTGTTGCACCCTGGTACAACAATTGGTATGGCACGCAGTACACGAACATCACAAAATATGACGATTACACTTTCTCAATCTCAATCCCGGAAGCAAAACCGGACATGGATTCCCGGGTGCTTGAATTACGCCCGATGCCTCAACATTTTTATCAAGAGGTTGGTGATGATTTTGTGGAGAGATACCAGTGGCGATTTGCACCCACTACCGCAGCCTATGTCATCAAGGATGAAGACCTAAAGAAAGGCCGCCTGGTTACGTTAACCCGGAACAAGGATTGGTGGGCAAAAGACAGGAAACACTGGCGTTATCGATTTAATGCTGACCGCATTCGGATTTCAGTTATTCGTGACACAGCGAAAGTGTTTGAATCGTTCAAACGTGGTGATATAGACCAGTTTAGCCTAAACCTTGCTGAATACTGGTACGAGAAGCTGCCTGACGATGACGCTGATGTGCAGGGAGGGTATATTCACAAATCGGTGTTTTACAACCAACGTCCCCGACCCACCTACGGATTGTGGATGAACACATCCCAACATTTACTCAAAAACAAGGATATCCGGGTCGGAATCAACTACGCCACCAATTGGCAACTGGTTATCGATAAGTTTTTCCGTGGCGACTACACACGCATGCAGACCTCATCCGATGGCTACGGTGAATTCACGCACCCTACCTTGAAATCAAGACCTTTTGACATAGATAAAGCGCTCGCATCTTTTGCGAAAGCGGGATTTAAAGTTCGTGGGCCAGACGGAATCCTCGTCAACGACGAAGGCCAAAAACTGGCGTTTACCCTGTCCAGCGGATACGAGAGCCTTAAAGATGTACTCACTATTTTAAAAGAAGAAGCAGCGAAGGCTGGCGTTGAATTTCGCATAGAGGTACTGGATGGCACCGCGGGTTGGAAAAAAGTACAGGAGAAGAAACACGACCTTCATTTTTCCGCCTTCAACACATCGTTAGAGATGTATCCACGATTCTGGGAAACCTATCATTCCGACAATGCATATGATGACGCTTTCCTTGAAGATGGTTCAGTCAATCCGGACAGACAACTCAAAACCCAAACCAACAACCTGGAAGCACTCGCTATTTTTGAAATGGACGACATGATAGACAGGTATCGGGCTTCCGACAGTAAGGAAGAGATGATAGAACTCGCCTTTGCCATGACAGAGATGCACCATGAACACGCTTCCTTCTCGCCAGGGTTTTACCAGGGATTCTTCAGATTAGGTCATTGGCGGTGGATTCGATACCCGGAACCTTTCAGCTACAAACATGCTCGAAGTGGTGGCCAATTATTCGTGCACTGGATTGATACTGATCTGAAGGAAGCGACCCTGGCTGCAAGAAAAGAAGACCAGACGTTCGAACCACAGATACGCATCTATAACCAGCATGCAAATTAGCGAACTGGATCCCGGTTCAAAACAAAGCAGGCTGGGATGACGGAAATATCACCATGCCATTGCTAGAGATCTCAAACCTGACAACGGAATTTGATACGGATGAGGGTCGTGTCAGGGCTGTGGACCAAATAAGTTTCTCTGCCAATGCCGGTGAAACCCTTGGGATCGTCGGTGAATCCGGTTGCGGAAAGAGCGTTACCGCACTGTCAATCATGCGCCTTCTGCCTCAACCCATGGGTCAGATTGTGGGTGGCAGCGTCCTGTTCCAGGGGAGAGACCTGACCAAGCTCCCCCTATCAGAGATGGAGAAGGTGCGTGGTAATGAGATCGGCATGGTTTTCCAGGAACCGATGAGTGCACTTAATCCCGTTCATACCATCGGTAAACAACTGGCCGAGGGTTTGCTTCTACACAATGACTACGGTGTTCAAAAGGCATTGAAGGAATCTATAGACATTCTCGACAGGGTCGGTATCGCCTCCCCTGACGTGAGAATGGGCGAATACCCGCACCAGCTGTCCGGCGGGATGAGACAACGGGTGGTCATCGCGATCGCATTGGCATGCAAACCAGCATTGCTGATTGCAGATGAACCTACAACTGCACTGGACGTCACAATTCAGGCTCAAATTCTTGAGCTTATTAAAGAGCTGCAAACAGAAATGGGCATGTCGGTCATCCTCATTACCCACGATCTTGGCGTCATCGCGGAGACCTGTGAACAGGTCGTTGTCATGTACGCGGGAAAAATCGCGGAGAAAGGTAGCGTTTTCGATGTGTTTGACAACCCCTCACACCCCTATACCCGTGGTCTGCTGGCTTCCATCCCGCGGCTTACCACGCAGCCCAAGTCAAAACTAAGTGTCATCGACGGCATGGTACCGGGATTGAGGGACCTCCCTGCGGGATGCCGATTTGAAAATCGCTGCCCTTACGCAAGGCAAGCCTGCACAAAGTCAGTACCACCGATTCAAATTGTTGAAAAGCGACATGAAGTGAGTTGTTTTCGCTGGCGGGATATTTGAAACATGCCTGACACACCGATCCTGGAAGTACGTGATCTGAAGATGCATTTTCCTGTGAATGAAGGAATCCTCCTCAGAACCAACAAGTTCAATAAGGCAGTGGATGGTATTTCCTTAAGCATACAAGCCGGCGAAACACTTGGCCTGGTGGGCGAATCAGGATGCGGTAAGTCAACCCTTGGCCGTTGTATCACCCGCCTCTATCAACCTACTTCAGGTTCGATTTTTTTTGAAGGCCAGGACATTACCCGTCTCAAGGGTAATGCGCTTTTACCATTCCGGCAAAATATCCAGATGATATTCCAGGATCCTATGGAATCACTCAATGCGCGACATACGGTCGGCGATATTCTTGAAGAGCCTTTCATCGTGCAGAAAATAGGAGACAGAATTTCAAGAAAGAAACGCGTGCAGGAGTTGCTGGAAATTGTAGGCTTACCTGCCCGCTCAACAAGCCGATATCCTTTCGAGTTCTCAGGCGGCCAAAGGCAGAGAATAGGAATCGCACGTTCAATCGCTCTGAATCCGAAACTGGTGATCTGTGATGAACCGGTTTCCGCCCTGGACGTTTCAATACAGAGCCAGATCCTGAACCTGCTAATCGACCTGCAAAAAGAATTTAATTTGTCATACCTGTTTATCGCCCATGACCTTGCCGTCGTAAAACACATCTCTGATCGCATCGCCATCATGTATCTGGGAAAGGTCGCCGAAAGTGCAGCTGGTGAAACCATTTACCACCACCCAAAACATCCTTACACCAGGTCTCTTATCTCCGCCATACCAATCCCAGACCCGCACCGCAAGATAAAACGTCAGGTGATATCAGGAGATGTTCCTTCTCCTATCGACCCACCCTCGGGTTGCTCGTTTCATCCACGCTGTCCACATGTTACGGATAGATGTAAACACGAGCCCCCTCAGTTAAGATTTATTGACGACAAGCATCTCGTTTCCTGCCACTTTGATTTATAAGACAAGGATTTATAGGACAAAGACATGACACACATCACACCCAAAAAAAGAGAAGAGATGCCAGAAATGGAGCCCATGTTCCGGATGGTGGAAGCTTCAATGGGTTTCGTGCCAAACAGCATGTTCACCATGGGGCATTGGCCGGTACTGCTACAGGCGTTTGGACAACTCGCTGGCACTATCCTCGGGCCAGGTGAAATAGATGCGGGGTTAAAACAACTCATCGCCTTTGTTTCAAGCAATGCATCAGGCTGCCGTTATTGCCAGGCCCACACCTCCCACAGCGCAGAAAAACGAGGCGTGTCCACCGAAAAAATCAACGCTGCATTTGAGTTTGAAAGCAGCGATGAATTTTCTGATGCTGAGCGAGCCGCGCTAACGGTCGCCTTGTATGGCGGAACAGTCCCCAATGGGGTAGAAGAGTCGCATATGGCGGAACTCACCGAACACTATAACGACAAACAGATCGTGGAGATCATCTCCGTAATCGCTTTATTCGGATTCCTGAATCGATGGAACGATACGCTCGCAACGACATTGGAGGAAGCCCCGATATCATTTGCGTCAAAACATCTCAGCGGATGGGAAGTGGGTAAACATTCATAAGTTCTTAGTTAGCTAAATTCCGTGTTCCATCTCGTGCGTAACGTCAATGTGGCTCTGTATCGTCTGCCTATCGAAAGCAGCAAGACCATAACTTTGCCGGTATCGTAGTCCATGATAGACAACGGCTGTCAATGAAATTCCCAGGCCAACCACATACATGATTGCCAACAACCCTATATGTTCGAAATCAACTTCGGCTGCCAGCAGGTAGCCAAACAGCACAAAACTGACGGCAGATAGCAAGCAGACGATCAGAATATGTTGGCGCACGGACGCGAGGCCACGGTCAAGCACGCCCTGAAGCTCACCAAGACTGAAACCGTCCAGTTGCCATCCAATATCTTCATCAATTCCCCTCAACGATGGCGGCTTGAGTCGATGACCTGTGATCGGATCAGTCACGTCAATGCCTTTCTTGTGCTCTTCAATTCCTATTTGAATCTTTTCGTGAATTCGTTTGTTTATCGGGTAAAAACAGGCGATCAGGAAGGCGATACTGGCCGTGGTGCCGGGACCGACGCAGAAAATCAGGCGTATGGTTAATTGAACTGAATCCGTCTGTTCGACATTGGGTACATATCCCACACTCGCCAGAATAGCCAGTGGAATGGACATACTGGGGATTACCATAAATTTGGTCATAATTGACCAGAGGGCACTGTACTGGGCTTCCCTCCGTTTCCCGGTACGAAACTCATCATAATCAATGACATCTGCCTGCATCGAAGGACCAAGAAATAACCCCGCGCTAAAACCAGCGCCTGCAAACGCCAGTATGACTGCAGCTGGG
>JAPUGI010000095.1 GCA_027292925.1 Gammaproteobacteria bacterium | reverse complement strand
GTCTCATCATGGACAGTTGACGAAGATGGTGCGGTGGATGAGGTGATGGGTGTACGCCATAAGAGCCAGGCGCTCGAAGGGGTTCAGTTTCATCCTGAATCCATCCTGACCCAACACGGCCATGAACTATTGGCGAATTTTCTGCAGACCTAATTAAGACGCCAGCTAGATAAGAGGTTCCCTAATCATGGATATGCCACAGGCAATAGCACAGGTAATTGACGGTAAGGATCTGTCCCGTGAGGAAATGATGGAGGTGATGGAACTTGTCATGACTGGCAACGCCACGCCAGCCCAGATGGGGGGATTTCTGGTGGGTCTTCGTGTCAAGGGGGAGACTATTGAAGAGATTGTGGCGGCCGCCAATGTCATGCGGGATCTCGCAACACCGGTTTTAGTGGATAAGACCAATCTTGTCGATACCTGTGGAACCGGTGGTAGTGGCATCAATAAGTTCAATGTTTCGACGGCCAGTGCTTTTGTTGCGGCAGCTTCAGGCGCAAGGGTCGCAAAGCATGGTAATCGGGCTGCTTCAGGTAAAAGTGGAAGTGCGGATGTATTGGAAGCCGCTGGTGCGAATATCATGTTAGATCCGGATAGCGTCGCTCGCTGTATCGAAACCGTCGGTGTGGGGTTTCTGTTTGCGCTGAATCATCATGGGGCGATGAAACATGCGATCGGTCCACGCAGGGAAATGACAGTTCGCACCATATTTAATATGTTGGGACCGCTAACAAATCCTGCCCGCGCAGAGAGACAATTGCTTGGAGTTTACGATGCTGCGCTCGTGACCCCCATTGCCAATGTGCTTAAAGAATTAGGTAGCACGCATGTCATGATCGTACATTCTGAAGATGGACTGGATGAAATCAGTATCTCAGCAGGTACGAAAGTCGCCGAGTTAAAGGACGGTATAATTTCTGAATACGAGATTGCTCCAGAAGACTTCGGTGTTTCCAGGATTTCACTGGATACCCTGAGAATCAACGATAGCAATGAAAGCCTGGAATTGGTCAGGGGTGCATTAAGTGGATCACACAAGGGCGCAAGTGACATTGTGATCCTGAATGCGGGAGCAGCCATCTACGTATCCGGTATCTCGCAAAGCCTGGAAACTGGCGTTGACAAGGCGAGGGAGATAGTCGATTCGGGTCTTGCTGAAGAAGTATTAAAAAAGTTTATCGACTTTACTTCGCAGCTTTCGGAAGCCGGATAAACATGGCTGCGGATATCTTAAAGAAAATTGTCGAGGAAAAATGGCGCGAGGTTGAGACCTGTAAGCAAGAAGTGCCAATCTCCCGACTGATAGATAATAGCAAGGATGATATCAGGGAGTTTGCCGATGCAATCGAGGCCAGGTCAAGCCAGGGTCTGCCAGCCATAGTTGCTGAAATTAAAAAAGCATCGCCGTCCAAGGGTGTGATTTGTCACAACTTTGAACCTGTCTCCATCGCGTGCAGTTATGAAAATGCCGGAGCAACCTGCCTGTCTGTGCTCACTGACGTCAGCTTTTTCAAGGGTTCAAACCAGTACCTCGAGAACGCAAGGGCGGCAGTATCGGTGCCGGTATTACGCAAGGACTTTATAGTGGACCCGTACCAGGTGTATGAGTCACGTTGTATAGGTGCTGATTGTATCCTGCTGATTGTCAGCATCCTGGAAACGAGCAGTTTGAATCAGCTTTATGAACTGGGTATTTCACTCGGCATGGATGTGTTGGTTGAGGTACACGATGAGGCGGAATTGGAAATGGCGCTTGAGGTGTCTCCGCGGTTACTCGGAATTAACAACAGGAATCTCAGAACCTTTGATGTCAACCTGCAGACAACATTAAACCTGCTCACAAAAATACCCCGGGGTACTTTGATAATTACGGAAAGCGGTATCCATACCCGAGAAAATGTTGAAATGATGATGGATAATGAGGTGTATGGTTTTCTGCTGGGCGAAGCGTTAATGAAAGAAGAGAATCCAGGAGAAAAACTAAAATCGATTTTTGGATCCTTAGGTTAACGGGCTCCAATCACGACCATGGTTTTACCTTTCGCTGATACAAGACCCTGATCTTCCAGTGTCTTTAATACCCGGCCCACCATCTCACGGGAACAACTGACGATTCTGCCTATTTCCTGTCGTGTAATCTTTATTTGCATTCCATCGGGATGAGTCATCGCGTCGGGCTCGTTGCAGAGATCAAGAAGCGTACGGGCGACGCGGCCGGTGACATCGAGAAATGCCAGGTCGCCGACTTTCTGTGTGGTTTTTTGGAGGCGATCCGCTAGTTGAACCGCCAGTTCATAGAGCATACCGGCGTCATTCTTGCTCAGTTCCGAAAATTTCTGGTAACCCAGCTCAGCCACCTCGCATTCCGTTTTTGACTTGACCCACGCGGTGCGGGTGCCCTCGCCGAACATTGCCATTTCGCCAAAAAAATCACCCTCGTTAAGGTAAGCGACGATAATCTCACGCCCGGTATCGTCTTCTATCAGTACGGTTACGGATCCCTTGGTAATGAAATAGATAGAATCGCTTTGCTCACCGGCATAGATAATGGTACTCCCGCGAGGATACTTCCGTTTGTGCGCAGAAGAGAGGAACTCATCCATGTTGGCAAGTTTGGGTGAAGAAAGCGTCAGGCTAACCATTCGTTCACTCTTTGTTGTGAGGCTTCACCAGACTAGGTTACGTCCAGCCTCTGGTGAAAACAACTGTTATTAGATAACACGTATATACCGGAGTACTGACAGATCAAAGGCCTTACAGGAATGCTGGTCGGCAGAAGATGAACCCTATACCATAACGCCTTTTCAGTTACCGGATTGCTAGTTTCTGACTAGATTCAGGCATCGAGTGGGTTAGTTCCGGGTATTGTTCGAACTAGTCAATTACAGGAAAGGAACTAGCTAGTTTTAATCCATATTCGGACATCATGGGGGCTAGTTCCTTCGTTGTTTTCACTATCTATGATTTTCCACGTGTGTTGATATTGATAGAATTTATCGAGCACCAGTCAGGAACTAGCTAGTTTTAATCCAGATTCGGACATCATGGGGGCTAGTTCCTTCGTAACTAGTTGTTTTCACTATCTATGATTTTCCACGTGTGTTGATATTGTTAGAATTTATCAAGCACCAGTCAGGAACTAGCTATATGAAAGGAAGTGTGAGATGGATTGAGAATGCGATGTTCTTGGCGGAGTCGGACAGTGGTCATACTATTGTCCTGGATGGACCTCCTTCCCAGGGAGGTCGCAATATTGGGATTCGCCCGATGGAACTCGTGCTTCTGGGAGTTGGTGGCTGTACCAGTTTTGATGTAATGGCGATCCTCAAGAAGGGGCGCCAGACGGTGACTGGCTGTGTAGCACATCTGGACGCAGATAGAGCCGATGAAATACCCAGTGTGTTTACCAGGATCCACGTTCATTTTGTGGTTACCGGGTTAGGCCTCAAGGAAGGGCAGGTGAGAAGGGCTGTTGAGTTGTCCGCTGAAAAGTATTGCTCTGCCTCTATTATGCTTGGTCGGGGAGGAGTGGATTTAACCCATAGTTTTGAGATTCAAGAGCAGTAAGCACACAGAACTCAGGATGGGAACAACAATTAGGGAAATGCAATGGAACGACCGGGTTCAACCAACGGATTAAGACATGTAGCTTTGTTTGTACAGAACTTCGAGGAGACAGAAGCTTTCTATGTCGATTTACTTGGCATGAATGTGGAGTGGAGACCTGATGACGACAATGTGTACCTTACGAGCGGTAATGACAATCTTGCGCTTCACCGCGTGGAAGAATCGTTAAAACCCGGGCGCCTGGATCACATAGGATTTTTTATTAACCAGATTGAAAACGTCGATAAATGGTATGAATACCTGAAAGAGAACAGCATCAAAATCTTCACTGAACCCAGAACACACCGGGATGGGGCTAGAAGCTTCTATTTTGCTGACCCTGCCGGTACGCGAGTTCAGATGATCTACCACATACCGATTGCCCGGGCCGAAGGGAACACCGAGTGACTTATAATAGCGTTACCAGGACCCTGGCTGTAAATGCCTGCATATTGGTAGACGAATCTGCTGTCGTTTCGATCGCGAATGCGTTTGCAGACATTGACGCAAAAATGACCGCAAAACGACTGCAAACCCTGCTGCTTGATCTAACTGAATTGCTAAATGCACAAGTGCTTGGTTACTCCAGCACCAACTATTATCCACAAGGCGCCAGTGCCGCCGTACTGATTGGTCAGGGTGAATCCGCCCTGGTACATCTTGATAAGAGTCACCTGGCGGTGCACACCTATTTTGAAAAGGATGAGTTGTCCTGCTGGGGAAGTTTCCGTTGTGAACTGGAACTGTCTACCTGTGGAGAATTGCCGGTAGAGAAATTACTCGAAAGAGTATCTAACGAATTTGAATTTGAGCTTTTTTTCCTGGATTACCGGGTGAGAGGGATTACACGTGATACTGACGGACACATGAAACAAGCTGCGTTCCCAACGGATTATAGTGGGAAGTGTTTACGGCTCGACGGCTATAGTGTGATCTCTAAGGAAGACTCCCGGTCAAGTGTTCACACAGTATTGATAGCAGATGAACTGGGTAAGGCAAAACGATCAGAGTGGGATCGGCTATTGACTGGTTAGCCAGTTCCTGTCCACCCTGCTCATTCCTGCTCGTATTTAGTCGAAGCGAAACTAGACCCAATAGGTAGATCTTGTCATCAATTTTGAGACCTGCCGCATGATTGACTTGACCGATTCCGGATACTGGGTACCGCCATGCTCCATCGCTGTCGTAGCATGCCTGCTTTCGTCAACGCGCATTTGCCTTAGCACGGCTCTGGATTTTTCATCATGAGGGGGGAGTTTTTCAAGATGCTCATCCAGATGCCTGCAGACTTCTTGTTCAGTAGCCGCAATAAATCCCAGATTGATTTTGTCTCCCAGTAATCCCGTCAATGCGCCCATTGAAAAGGATGCTGCATACCAGATGGGGTTGAGGAAACTCACATGTGAGTCCAGTTCCTGTATTCGTTGTTCACACCATGCGAGATGGTCGGATTCCTCGGCGGCAGCTCGTTGCATGACGCTACTTGTTCTTGTGTCTCTGGCCGTAAGTGCCTGCCCATGGTAGAGGGCCTGTGCACATACCTCGCCGCAATGGTTGATACGCATCAACCGGGCAGAATAGGCTCGTTCCTCGGCTGAAAGCTCCGTCTCAGGCATGGTCTCTGCAGGCGATGGACGATCCCTGTGACCGATTGAACCCGTTGTTGTTTTGATGAAAGTATCAACGTGAGTAATCAGCTGATCAATGGGAGATAGTGACGGCATACATTAACCCAGGTGAGTGAGTTGCCTTCCGCCCAGAATATGTATATGGATGTGGAACACGGTTTGCCCCCCTTGTTCATTGCAATTCATTACTAGCCGATAGCCGGATTCATCAACACCATTGTCTTTCGCTATTTGCGCGGCCACTAGGACCATGTATCCGAGGAGTTCCTGATCGTCCGCATTTGCCTCGTTGAGATTGTTGATATGTCTGTGAGGGATAATCAGCGTATGGATTGGCGCCTGTGGATTAATATCGCGAAACGCCAGTACTTTGTCGTCTTCGTAGACTATGTCTGCAGGAATTTCCTTATTGATGATTTTGCAGAAAAGGCAATCTTCACTCATACACTATTATCCAAAAAAAGGCTTGCGCAAGCTTGAACTAGGAACTGGTTTCCCGTTTAAGGACGTAAGCAGTAAATCCCTTCTCGTTTAATATATAGGCGCCAAGTTCCGCTCGTTTACCACCATCATCGGCCATCACATAGACACCGTCGACCTTCAATTTTGGCAGGTTTTTCCTGAGCAGAAGAAGCGGCACATTGAGGCTGCCAGGTAACTTGTCGCCTTCGACTTCCTTGGGGCTCCTGACATCAATGATGAAGGTTTGGGGGTCGCCTTCTTCGATCATCTCGTTGGTTTCTTCCAGAGTGACCGTCTCTATCACGGGGCTCATCAGGAGGCTTTGAAAGTCAGGCGCGGAAAGACGCATCAAGGTTCCGTTTGTGGTCATGGTAACGGTGGCGTTTCTTGGTATGTCGCTTACCAATGCATCCTGGCCGAAATTATCGCCAGGTTGAAATTCAGCGAGTACAACGGTTTTCTCGCCACTGCTCCTTTCGACTTTGGCACGACCCGCCTGAATGACATAAAAAAAGTCGCCTGTATCACCTTGTTTAATAACGACATCGTCCTTTTTGTGTTGAACCTCTTCGAACTTTCCGAACAACGTCTGGATATTTGCAGGAGGAATGAATTCAAACAAAGGCGAGCTAAGTAGCGTCGACATCCAGTCGAAATCCTCTTCTTCCACGTCATCCGAGGAAGCCTCGGAGGAGTCGCCACCGAACAGGCCCAGTTCAGTACGTTCGATACTGAGAATTCTTGAATCTTCAGTTGAAACTGCAGTCAGCCTATGAGGCGAATTGTTGTCGATCGGGCTTCGGCAAACTACTTCACCTGCTTTGCGGTTCTTGGCTTCAAATTTCTCGTCCAGGAGATCAATACTGCCGGTTACCAACCAGTAGACTTTTGAGTCCTCATCAGCACGCTTGAATACCATTTTGCCTTTGGCAACGGAAGAGAGCTTAGCTTTCGCAGTAATTTTCTTGAAGTCACTCTCACCCAGTTCATTAAATGGGATGAGTTTCTTAATTTTTTCGAGTTCTTCACTTTCCATTATTCTGGAAACCTTTCTCTCAATGAGTCTTCAACGGTTAATTAATACTATTACCAGATCGCGCATTATAGATAACGCTTGTCATGTTGGGTAGGAGGTTCCCTAGCGCGTATTTAGGCCTGATTAATCACGAACCTCTCGTAGGTCGGTGGAAGTAACTTAAATTGTTAGCTGTGAGGGTGGCGACGGTGGATCTGTGAATCTCTGCAGACAAAGGTCCGAGTAATACAGCATATAACAGTCCATTTTCCGTGGACCTTTTGTGGACATAGGATTCGAGCCCCAGTTGACTCAAGGCAATCTGTTTTTCTTCAGCACCTTCCAGTTTGGTAAATACACCCACCTGAATGATTGGACCAATTACTGGCAAATCAATTGCTGGGAATTCGCGTCTGGTAAGCCCCGAAATCTCCTCCTGCTGGTTGAATTCCTCAGGTTTTTCTGGCTTTTCACCTGAATCGACGTTTGCCACGGTTACGAAAATCGCGAGCACAACGCTAGCAGCAACCGCCATGATCACTTTTACCTCGTGGCGAAAGCCGAGTACGGGTGACGTTTCCTGCTGAAGTGGTTCTCTTAAAGTAGCGATACGCTTGGTGGTTTCCGGAATTCTCAGCTCGAGCTGCGTAACATTGGCTTGTTTAACACTTCCTTGTTTAGTCCGGGACTTTTTCTTGGCTTTACGCCGCTGGGTGTCATCGGTTAATGGTCTGTCTGCATCATTTTTAACACTACCAGGAACATGAGTGTCACTGTCAGCGTATTTTGTTCCAGGGGCAGCTGACACTACAATCACGGTAACGTTATCTTTGCCGCCGCCTTCCAGGGCCGCCTGGATCAGCCGATCGGCTAATTCCTGATCAGTACCTTCCTCTTGCAATATTGCCTGGATACCGGAATTACTTACGCAATCGGTCAGGCCATCGCTGCAAAGTAGAATTTTTTGACCTGGCTTCCACTTGTCGCTGATGCTGTCTGCCCTCACCGTTTCAAGTTCCTGAACACCGAGTGCACGAGTTACTGCGTTCTTACGAGGGTCAGTTTCCGCCTCTTCCGCTGTTATTTCCCCCTGATCTATGAGGGACTGGACTAACGAGTGATCTACTGTTACTTGTTTGAACTCTCCATTGTCCAGTAAATAGGCTCTCGAGTCGCCCACCCAGAATATGTTGTACAGACTGCCATGTGAAAGTAGAAGCACGATGGTGGTACCCATGTTGGTACCCATACCATCGCTCTCTGCGTATGCTTTGATCTGTGAATGCGCGGACTCAATTGCCTGGTTGCAACCGTGACCTTCACCAATCATTTTCGCGACAGTATAAGTTGATATTGCACTGGCTACCTCGCCAAATCCAAGGCCTCCCATGCCATCGGCTACAATCCACAGACCTTTTTCTTCGTCACAAACGTAGCTGTCTTCGTTGTTATCACGAATATTGCCTACATGTGTTCCGGCGCCGTATTGATGCAAAGATCGCTCCTAAATGCTGTTTACTAACATTTCAAAAGGGAAATTATTGTCTACCATTCTTCAGCATAATGCCATACCCACTGACTGATAGCGCTTGCAGAGTGAAAGGAAGTCTTCGAGACTCGCGGTCCGGAAAACGGCTGGCAAAATGCCCAGACTCGCTATATTCTTTGCAACCTAGCTAAATAAACTAAAAAGCACGGTTGGATGGCCAGAGAGAACGTAGAAGTAGGAGTCATGTTTGCAGATGTTACCGGGAGTACGAAGCTGTACGAAACCCTCGGTGATGAAGATGCCAATAGGATAATCGGCAAGACGATAGATATCATGGCCAAGATAACAGAAGGCTATCGGGGCTTCGTTATCAAGACAATCGGCGACGAAATTATGTGCCGTTTTTCTTCCGCTAACGATTGCGTAAGGGCGGCCATAGAATGCCAGGAAGAAATCTCTGCTGGTATTCAAGGCGAAGATACCCAAATTTCGATTAAGGTCGGGTTACATTTTGGACCGGCGATTTTGATGGAAGACGGTGATGTATTTGGTGATGCTGTAAATGTTTCAGCGAGAATGGCTGGCATTGCCAAAGGTGCGCAGATTATCACCACACAAGACACAGTAAACTTACTGGACGCTGATCTCCAGGACATGAGTCGGCGGTTTGACAAAACCAACGTCAAGGGTAAGGAAGAGGAAATAATCGTCCACCAGGTCGTGTGGGAAGCAAGCGACGACGTCACTCGAATCGAGATTTCAACTGATGAAGTCAAGGAAGAGATAAAGTATCTTGCTCTCGAATTCCAGGGTAACCAACAGCGCCTGACTTCAGAAGATCATCGCACCTTTGTCATTGGTCGTGGTGTACAGAGTGACTTGCTGTGCAAAACCCGCCTGGCTTCCCGTTCTCATGCCACGTTGGAGTTTCGCCGAGGCAAGTTCCTGCTTACGGACCAGAGTTCCAACGGGACCTTCGTGAAGACTGACGATGGCGAGGATATCTTCCTGCGCAGGCAGGAGCTAATGCTCTGGGGTTCAGGCTATATAGGCCTTGGCGAGGAAATCTCCAAAGAAGACGCGAGTGATGTTATTCGCTATAGTTGCGAATAGCCGTCCGATAATCCGGAAATTTCCTGAAACCCTAGGCAAACCACAAAAAAAATCGCACAATACCCGGTTCGATCCAGATTACTTTATGGATGAGATACAGGTATGTCTGAACAACGACCTGGTGGCCCTGACTCAGAGGATGAAACTGTCATCCGTCAGGAGTCAAACGACGACCAGACCAGGGTAAAGAAAAAGCCTTCTGCTGAAAGTGAATCCGGCGCGGCAGAGACCATCCTGCGAAAACCCGTGGCTAATGAAAACGCCACTATTCTCCGAGAACCCGCCAAAGACGGTTCTGACAACTCAACCATCATAAGAGCTTCCACGCCTGCCGTCGGCAACGACGAGGCGACGAGAATACGTGGCCGCGGCAATGAGGATGACGCCACCGCCATCAAGCCTTCCTTGGATGATGATGCCACTGTGATAAATCCCGACGTCGATGATGATTCGACCATCATTGGCGGTGTTGGGGAGACGGATTCTGACACCACCTATATTGCCGCTGTGGGCAGGCAAATAGAGACAAAAAGTAATTCCGAAGCAGGCAGGCTGCTTAAGAACCGCTTCGTGCTGGAAGAGAAAATGGGCAGCGGTGGTATGGGAGATGTCTATAAAGCACTCGACCTGAGGGCGCAGGAATCCCAGGAAAAGAACCCCTACATCGCGGTTAAAATGTTGAACGAGAATTTCTCGCGCCATAAGGATGCATATCTTTCCCTGCAGCGCGAGATGGCAAAAACCCGGGGTATTCCCCATAAAAATATCATGGGGGTATACGACTTCGACCGTGAAGGTGACACGGTCTTCATGACCATGGAACTCCTCACGGGGATGCCTCTTGATGACTATCTTAAAGAGCACCCGGAGGGGGTCTCGGAAGAAGATGCCTGGAACATCATCGATGGCATCAGCCAGGGATTGAGCCGGGCTCACGGCGCAGGTATCGTCCATTCAGATTTTAAGCCAGGCAATATTTTTTATACGGAAGAGAAAATAGCCAAGGTATTCGACTTTGGTATCGCAAGAGCGGTATCGAGTCCTGGCGATCTAAAGGCGGATGGCGAAAAAACCGTTTTTGATGCTGCTTCACTTGGCGCATTGACGCCCACCTATGCCAGCTACGAAATGCTCAATGGCATGGATCCCTCAAAGTCAGATGATGTCTATGCCGTAGCGCTCGTTTCTTACGAACTCTTTACCGGCAAGCACCCTTACGACAGGATTCCTGCAGACAAGGCGTTTGAACGCGGAATGACACCCGAGCGTATACCCTCTCTGAAAAGACGTCATTGGAAGGCACTGAAAAAAGCCCTTCAATTCAAAGGTGAAGACCGGACCCAGTCGATTGATGAATTCCATGACGGCATGTTCAGCGAAGATCCGCCGATTCTTCGTAATTCAGCAATTGCAGCGGTTTTACTGGTTTCAGTCGGTTTTGGGATCTACTCGTACCTGGTAGGGACCGCGGAAGAACCGCAGGAATTACAAGATCTTCGGCTTGTACTGGAAGGCAACGAAAGTTCATTGCGAGGGCGATTAGAGTCGCCTGATTGGCGCTCAGTAGTCTGGCACGACCAGGTGTTCACTGGCTTGAATCGAATGAAGAATGCCGACGCTGAAATGGCAGAAACATGGTCGGAAGAAGTTGGCGAAGAAGATCTTGTGGCCAATGCAGCGCTCGTTACGGTCAAAGAAGCAGCAGTTTTGGAAGCCTACCTTAAGGAGATAGGCAGACTCCGGATTCAAGCAAGCAACTTGCCTAATGATTGGGAGAGTGTGAAGCAGGCACTTGACTACCTGGGTGATGCCGAAAATTATATGCAGCAGGTGGAGACGAGAAAATATCAATCGTTCAATCCCGCGATTGCCACTGCAGAGAAAGGAGTCCTCAATGTTGTGTTTCAACAACGAAGGTATGCCAATACAGACTATGAAGAAAAGGATGCGCAGCAGAAAGCGGATGAAGCCGCTGCTGCTTTGGCGGCTGAAGAACTGAGGTTAGCGAATGAGGCCGAAGCTCTGCGTAATAAGAATTACGATGACCACATCGCAAACCTGACTGATATTTTGCGCTGCAAAGGTAATATCCCCTCAACATCCGACGACGCTAACTATCGAGACCCCACTGACGTTAGTTATTCCAAAATCGATGTTAAGGGAGACGAAATGGTGGTACTGGGTGCAACACTCAGAGGTCTCCAGAGCGCATACCCTGTGCGATATGAGTTGGACCGGGAGAGTATTGTTAAAGCGATTGCCGGTTGCATTAAAAAGCGTATCGCGATTGCAAAACCTGCAAGGGCACGGGAAGTTAAAGCGCAAGTGATGACTTACTTACCGGAAGAGCCGTTAATATCGAATATTGATATTACTGATAAGGATCCATGTACTGCCAGGGGACTGGAAGGAAGGGGTAGTCGAAGTCGAAGCTACTGTGAGGATCCATTAACTGAAGGATTCGCTGGACCGCGCCTGGTCGTGATACCAGGCATCCCCAGGGGGATAAGTAAATTTGCCATCAGCCGTACTGAGCTCAAGATATTGGATTACAACAAATATTGTGGAACTATTGAGGGTTGTGCAAAGCTCTCTGGAACAGATTCCTACCCTGCTACCAATCTGACCCTTGCGCAGGCCAATGCGTATACAGCTTGGCTGTCTGAGCAGAGCGGACGTGCCTATCGCTTGCCTACGGTGGAAGAATGGCACCACGCAGCTAGCACAAATGAGGTTAAAGTGGACGCTAACGTTAACTGTACCGTGGACTCACGAGGTGTTCGACTGGGCGAAACTTTGCTAAGTGCCTTGTCTGGAAGGCCCAATAACTGGGGCCTATACAACTTCGTCGGTAATGCCCGGGAATGGGCAGTGCAGGAGGATGGCACTTTGCTTGCCGTTGGCGGCGCTCATACTGACCCGAAAAGCGAGTGCAGCATCGATAAAAGGGTTGCCCATGGTGGTGAAGCGGACCCGGTCACCGGATTCAGGATCCTCCGCCAGATTGAAACCTGAGAGATCCTTAGCAAGCCTTCACTGATTTACCTTTCCGGTTCGTCTTGATCCCCCGTAAATCGACAGTCTAAATTATTGTCTTAGATTAGACTAATAGCCCGATATACGGTACCTTTCCGACTGTTGCCAGGCACAAAAAAGACCAAAATTTCTGCGACAAAAGTCTCTGCATTCAAAACATATCTTGTCTGCAAATCGCCGTTGAATATTTGGCTATTCCTGTGTTTTGCAAACATTTCCATGTGATCCACGAGCGCAACGGAGAGATAGTTGAGAAAATGAATAAATATCGAGATATTTGGATACGATTTCTTTTGCTGTTTTGCGGCTATATATCCATGGGAGCAGCAGAATTTCCTCTGTTTCGTATGGAAGATCTGGAATTTGAGGCACGCAAGGCCAGGGCAGTCTTTGAAGAACCGAAACAGTTCCCAATTCCACGGGTTTCACAGCGTCTTTATGGAGATGGTGAACAAGAGCGTTTACCCGTGGATAGAATCATTATCGAAGGGGTAGTGCCGCACCCAAATCAGAATATTACGCAGGAAGTAATCCAGGAAATCATTGACCAGAAGTTTTTCGAACAGCAGGCAACTGCACTGGACGACAACGGATTTACCTCCAGGGATCTGGACGACATAGGGAGATATTTGAGAGAAATAATCGATCGTGGCTCCGAACCTGATGAGGAAGACGCGCAGAATCTCATCCAGATGATTGAATTGATAGAAAGTCAACGTGGCTGGATCACCGTTGAACAACTCGATGCCATCGCCCTTGCTGTGACTGAACACTATAGGGAAAACGGCTTTATTCTGGCCACCGCGTTCGTCCCCGAGCAAGAAGTTATTTCGGACCCAGAGACTGATGAGAAAGTTATCAGGCTCGCCGTGCTGGAAGGGCGCCTCGGCGACGTTATCGTATCCAACAATGAGCTCTACAAAGATGCGACCATTATGGCGTCTTTTACCAATGAAATCGGGCAGCCAGTGACCGAAGAGCAGGTAGAAGGTGCCCTTCGTCGGATAAACGATTTACCTGGCGTGCGTGTTAGGGGATCATTCTCACCTGGTGACAATGTGGGTGAAACTCGCTTAAACCTCGGCGTTTTGCAGGAACAGTCGTGGACTTCGTCAATTCTTGGCGATAACCACGGAACTGACGCGACGGGTGTAATGCGGCTATTTGCCACGACACAATGGTTGAATATAGGCAACAGAGGGCATCGGCTGGTTCTGGGTTTGTTACGATCGGAAGGTCCGGATTCTACAACCTACGGAATAGTCGAATATGAGATGCCGTTTACCAGGGATGGGCGGGGCAAGTTTAGGGCATCGGCCAGTTCAAACCAATTTACTGTCAACCTACTGAACTTGCCGGAGATTGTGGGAGAAACTGATAACTATGCCATATCGGCTTCCTATCAGTTTCTCCGTGGTAGAACGCTGAGTTTTAGGGCCCAGCTAGGCTATACGCAGAAAGACGTGTTGTTCCAGGTTGGGCAATTAACGACCTTGTCCACGGATCAGGTCATTGAATCGTTTTCAGTCTCGGCGGATTACACGCAGTTATGGGATGTGCAACAACTTTTGTTAACAGGGCGATTAGGTATTGAGCAGGGGCACGTTATTAGTGGTGAAGTGACTCGTCAGTCGACGGATTTTACTAAGATCTTATTGAACGCCAACTTGTTGAGGCGGTTTCCCGTGTATAACTGGTTAAACAAAAAGCATACTTCTTTCAATTTTGTGGCCAAGTTGAACGGCCAACATGCGGCCAAGTTTTTGTCGCCGGTCGAACAGTTTTCACTAGGCGGTCCGACTGCAGTGCGGGCCTTTGGAGTTGGTGACGTATCGGTGGATGTCGGCTTATACATGGGATTTGAACTCTATTTCGGTTTGCCTGTGGATCCGGTAAGGCTGTTCAAATTGCCGCTTGACCCACTTAGACCCTACATATTTTACGACTATGCAAGGGGTGTTGCTCGCGCCAGGGGAGGAGGAAGAGACAATGTTGCACTTGTTAAGGGCTATGGGTTGGGTTTGCGGCTGAATTGGCCTGGAAGAGGAGTTGCGAATTTGATTTTGGCAAAACCCAAATCTACTCGATTTCAGAGAGAAATCAACCGGACCATAGGTGTCGACGAAATAGGAAAAGCGAGAGTTTACCTGGATGTAACGTACCAGATTCACTAACTAAAGAAACCTGGGGCAGATGGGAAAGAGATCATCTAGCAAGGTAACAAAATTCAGGCGCAGGAATATCCGTTCTCCCGCGCCCGGACTCGCTCGTCAGCACCAATTCCAACACAGTCTAAAACCCCTCACTTCCTTCATGCTCGAAAAAGGCATGTTGGCATCAGGTTTGATGGCCACCCAGTTGCTGCTTGCGCCATTGGCGATCGCTGGGCCAGAAGGTGGTGTGGTCGTCTCGGGTGAAGGCAGTGTAACGAAGGTCTCTCTTCTCGAAACCCATATCGCGCAGGAATCGCAGAATTTGTTGATGAACTTTGACAGTTTCGATGTGGCTGTTGATGAATCTGTGTTGATTACCCAACCGAATGCGGCGGCCTGGTTCGTCGGTCAAATAGTGGGCGGATCGCCCACCGCCATATTCGGCAACATCACTGCGAACGGCCGTATTGCCCTTGTTAATCCATGGGGCGTGATATTCGGCGAAACTGCGTCGATAAATGCTGCAGGCGTTTTTGCGTCATCCCTCGGTTTGAATACGGAAGATTTGTTCGCCGGTGATGGCGCTACTTTCCAGGCGGCCAAAGGAGCAGGTGGCTACGTCGTTAACCATGGGCTGATCTCTGCTTCTCTTGGAGGTGAAGTCACACTCCTTGGTGAAACGGTTACCAATACCGGTGTCATTCTTGCGACCCTGGGGCATGTCAATCTTGCCAGTGGCAGTAGAGCCGTCGTTCACTTTGGCTCAGAACAACTCATCGGAATTGAAATAACCCAAGAGGTTCTTGAAAACAACGCAGGTCTAAAAGCAGCCGTTAGCAATACCGGTACCATCGATGCGGACGGTGGTACGGTGATGCTGACTAGTTCTGTTAGCAAGAGCCTGTTTGACTACGCGATTAACAACAAGGGTGTTATTAAGGCGAAGGAAGCTAATTATAGGAATGGTGTTATTCGGTTATTTGGCTCTGGCAGCAGTGTTCTCAATACCGGCACGCTCAATGCCTCCAGTGCATCAAGTGATGGTGGGCTGATACAAATTGTTTCTAATGAAAACGTGATCGTGGCAGAGGATGCGGTCATTGTCGCTACTTCTGAAACTGGCAGCG
>JAPUGI010000094.1 GCA_027292925.1 Gammaproteobacteria bacterium | reverse complement strand
TAGTCCGGTTGTCCTGGTGCAGTATTTTCTCAGCCTGCTTGATGACTGCATCCACAAAGCGTTCGTTGGTGCCTCCGGGATTGACAATGATGCGGTTAACTTTCCGGTCGATCTTCTGTAAGCTATTGAATTTGTTCCTGTTTTTACACAGGCTGATGGGTGTTTTGCCACCTTGGTGATAGGGATCGCTGAAAAAACCAACCTTCTGCCTGTCCAGGTTGCGAGACACTCCGCTCATGGCGATGTCGTAAAGACCAGCTTTCAGATCTACCAGCAGTGACGACCAGCGGGTTTTGACAAAACGAATTTCCACGTCGAGGGATCGCGCAAGATCGTTGGCAAGATCGATATCGATACCGGCAAATGGTGCCTCTGGTGACGAGCGAAAGGAAAATGGTGCATAGTCGCCGGTTGTACCAACCCTGAGCACCCCCGAATCGAGAATCTGCTGCAACCGATGATCGTAGAATTCGATAGCCGTAAGTGCCTCATACATGGACTGTTTACTCAGCGTCGAGAGACCCTCGATATCGACTGTTTTAAGAAAATTCTCCAGGGATAGCCCAGACTTTGCATCGTTCGCTAGTTGCCGTGTAATAGATTCACCCAAGCGTACTAATTCAGGCCGAATCACATCGTTCAGATCAGGTCCTTTTGCTGGTATCGGTTGTGTCTTGAACTGCTCAAACCAGTAGCGCTGGATCTCCTTTGCGGCGCTGATTTGCTGCAGGAAAAATGTCCGGCTGGTTTCTACTTTTATGCCATAAACCAGGCCATCAAAAGCCGCATGATCCAGTACGACGTTTTCCCGTTCCAGGTCTTCAATCGGCAATCCATGGATAAATTTGTAAGTGGCAACCTCGTCCATGTAGGAAAGACGTTCACTGATTAAACCAAACAGCTCCTGATTGTCAGCAGAGGCAAAACAAGGCGTTAGCAGAAGAAGGCAAAGGAAAATACTGTTACGAATCATCAGATATTTTAACCAGCATCTTTCCGTTGTTGGAACCACTGAACAAACCAATAAAGGCTTCAGGCGCTTTTTCTATGCCTTCCAAAATTGTTTCGTGATACTTCATCTGTCCCGATTGAATCCAGCCGGACATGTCCTTGAGAAATTGTGCTTGTTGGTCCATAAAGGCGCTCACTACAAATCCGCGGAGGGTGATAAATTTGTAGATAGCTTCCATCAGATTTGTTGGGCCAGGACTCGCCGTACCGTCATCATTGTAATGTGAAATCATGCCACAGATCGGAATGCGCCCATGGGTACGCATGTGCGTGAGGGCAGCTTCCAACTGCTTTCCGCCTACGTTTTCAAAATACACATCAATTCCTTGCGGCGCACCTTTGCGAAGTTCGGTGAGCGGATCATCAGTTTTGTAATTGAAGGCATGGTCAAATCCGTATTCGTCAACGAGTTGAGCGACCTTGTCATCACTACCGGCGCTCCCGATAACGGTACATTTTTTTATCTTGGCGATTTGTCCCACTACGCTACCAACCGCCCCGGATGCGGCAGAGACAAAAACAGATTCGCCATCTTTTAGTTCACCAGTAACCAGCAAGCCACCATAAGCCGTTAAACCCGGCATACCCATTACGCCGAGGTATGCGCTCAGGGGTGCAATGGAGGCATCTACCTTGTTTAAGCCTTGCCCGTTGGAGATGAAATATTCTCGCCAACCAAGTTGGTTGTTGACATGGTCTCCCACTGCAAAATCTGTGTTGTTGGACGCAACAACCTTGCCCACAGCGCCGCCCATGAGTACATGATCAGTTGGCCATTCTTCTCGCATTCGACCCCGCATGTAGGGATCAACAGACATAAAAATGTTCTGCACCAACAGCTCACCGTCGCCGGGATCAGAGATGTTGGTTTCCACAAGTTCAAAGTTGTCCGGGACGGGTACGCCTGCCGGGCGCGATTTGAGATGGATTTCTTTACTGACGGGCATGTTGGTTTTCCGTGATGCTATTAATTTCGCCCGCGATAGTACCACTTCTTCAAAAAAGTGGTACCCCTGTGTTACCTTGCTTGCCTTATACAAGACAAGAAGGGAACTCGATGCCCGATCCAGTGCTTTACGAACAAAATGGCCATGTCGTTACGCTGACATTGAACCGCCACGAAACACGAAATGCAATTTCAGAGGATGAAATGGTAAATGCGATCGTCGATGCTTGCGACCGCATCAATGCGGATCACGAGGTCCGGGTTGCAATCATCACCGGCGCAGGTTCCGCTTTCAGCAGCGGTGGTAACGTCAAGGATATGAGAGATAAAAAGGGTATGTTCGGGGGTACGGCTGCTGAGATTCGAGATGGCTATCGCACTGGTATCCAGCGTATACCACTTGCGGTGCAGGCACTGGAAGTACCCATAATTGCCGCGGTAAACGGTGCCGCTATCGGTGCGGGTTGTGATCTCACAATGATGTGCGACATCCGAATTGCATCGGAAAAGGCTTTTTTCGCCGAGAGTTTCGTTAAGGTAGGTTTGATTCCTGGCGATGGTGGCGCTTGGTTCCTGCCACGGGTTATCGGTGTATCCCGTGCCAATGAAATGGCGTACACCGGTGAACCAGTTGATGCGCAAACGGCGCTTCAATGGGGCATGGTATCCAGGGTGGTTGCGCCGGATAATTTAATGGATGCGGCCAATGAACTGGCATTACGTATTGCTGCCAATCCACCCACGGCATTACGCATGACGAAAAAACTCCTGAAGGAAGGTGAGCATTCCAGATTGGATTCCTTGCTGGAACTGTCGGCGTCCTTGCAGGCGATTGCCCACCAGACGAAAGATCACGCGGAAGCTGTCGATGCCATCATCGAAAAACGCACGCCGAACTTCACCGGGGACTAGATCCCGTACTGGAACAAATAATGAAATCGATCCTCGCTAGTGTTTTTCTGGTAGTGGTATTTGCATCAGCAGGACTTCAAGCCGAAACAGTGGGTGATGCCGTAACTTTTGATATCGAGGTCGAAACCCAGGCCTATCTCGATCGTCTGGATGCAGAGCAACGTGCAGCGTCAGATGCCTATTTTGAAGGTGGTTATTGGTTAATCCTGTGGAATTTGCTCGTGGCACTGTTGATAGCGTGGCTCCTGTTGAATTATGGAATATCTACCAGGATGAGGGATCTTGGAGAAAAATTCAGTCGTTTCAGGTTTCTCCGGGTAACATCCTACATATTCCAATACACTTTAGTCGTATTCGTCCTCTCGCTTCCCTTGTTGATTTATCAAGACTTCGTTCGAGAGCATCAATATGGCCTTTCCAATCTCACCTTTGTGGATTGGTTTAGTGAACTGATGATCGAACTGGGCATTGAGCTGGTTTTAAGCTGCCTCGGCCTTGCGCTGATCTATTTTGTGATTCGAAAGGCACCAAGAACATGGCCTATTTGGGGGTCCGTTGCCGGTATCTTTATGCTCGCCTTCTTGTTCCTGGTGTCGCCGGTATTTATCAACCCACTGTTTAACGACTACCAATCGCTGGAAGAGGGACCCCTAAAAGAAAAAATACTGTCCTTAGCCAGGGCAAACGCTGTGCCCGCTGAAGACGTTTATCAGTTTGATGCTTCAAAGCAATCAAAGCGTATCAGCGCAAACGTTACCGGGTTGCTAGGCACGACGCGGATTAGTCTAAATGACAACCTGCTTAATCGATCCAGTTCGGAAAGTATAGAAGCTGTGATGGCGCATGAGATTGGCCACTACGCGCTAAATCACGGTCCGAAACTGATCTTCTCGCTTGGCCTGCTTCTGGCCGTTGGTTTCGCCTTTGTTGCGTGGGCATTTGATCGAGTGAACAAACCTTCCTGGGGAATTCGAGGGGTAAGCGATATCGCAGGTCTGCCGCTTCTGATTGCGCTGCTCTCGATTTATTTTTTTCTCACGACTCCGATAGTGAACAGCATCATCCGAATCAATGAAATTGAGGCGGATATCTATGGACTCAATGCCGCGCGCCAGCCGGATGGGAATGCTGAGGCGCTTCTGGGGTTAGCGGAATACCGGAAAATGAAACCGGGATACTGGGAAGAGATAATCTTCTACGATCATCCGAGCGGGTACAACCGGATCTACATGTCGATGCGGTGGAAAAAGGAAAATCTGGACCTGTTGGCTAACGAATAACGAATCTTGGGGTGCAAGCTGCGGCCTAATTATCCAGCAGGTCGTATTTTTTTAAGTAACCACGCAGCTGGTGATAGGTGACACCCAGGGCATCTGCGGTTTTCTTTTGGTTGAATTGTGAGGAGGCCAGCGCGCTTTTAATCAAGCCAACTTCATAGTCCTGAACTGATTGCCTGAAGTCGATCGGAAACTCATGCAGTGAAGGGACCGGCGCAACGACCTTGGTCACGGCAGGTTCTTCCGAATTTTCTTCAGTAGGAATGGTAACGACACTGCTGGGTTGCATCGGTCGAAAAGCTGATTCAAAGGGGTCGATCGATATAACATCAACAAGCTTTTCAACTTCTTGAGAACGATAGACGCTCCGCTCAACTACATTTTTAAGCTCTCGAATATTGCCAGGCCAATGGTAAGTTCGAAGAACCTTTCTTGCAGAGTCTGAAAAACCCGGGAAGTATTCACGCTCAAGATCCGAGGCCATGTTCACGGCAAAATGCTCCGCCAAAATCATGATGTCTTCGGGTCGCAGCCTCAAAGGTGGGAGGGTGATGACATCGAATGCCAGTCGATCGAGCAGGTCTTCCCGAAATTTTCCTTTGCGGGCTAGCGTCGGCAGATCTTGATTAGTCGCTGCGATAAGCCTCACATCAGTTGTAAGCGTTTTGTTACCACCTACTCTTTCAAATTCCCCGTACTCGATGATGCGAAGGAGTTTTTCCTGCACCAGCGGAGAAGTGTTTGAGAGTTCATCAAGGAAGAAAGAACCGTGGTCAGCTCTTTCAAATCGGCCACGATGCAATTTTGATGCGCCGGTAAACGCGCCAGCCTCATGCCCGAATAACTCGGTTTCGAGAAGGCTCTCACTAATCGCGGCACAGTTCATTTTTATGAATTCCTGGTCCCACCGGGGCGAGAGATAATGCAGGCGAGCGGCGATGAGTTCTTTACCGGTTCCTCTTTCGCCTACAAT
>JAPUGI010000093.1 GCA_027292925.1 Gammaproteobacteria bacterium | reverse complement strand
TCGAAATCAAACCATCTTTCAGGGAATATTAATTAGGCATTTCTAATAGCCAAAAATTAGAAATAGAAGACATGGTGGAATTACTAAAGAAGCAATATCATGATAACAAGTTTACTATACATCTCGGCTAACATGCGTAAGGTAAAATACAAGACCTAACACTATGACCCTCAGAATTTAAAGCGTAAACAAAAAAGCAATCGAAGTTTAAGAATAAAAATAATACCATTATTATGATACTTGACCGGTTACTCCTTCTATGGTGCATGTAAATGTGATGTCTGTGCCCGCTCTAGCTGGGCGCTAAGTTGCTGGCGTTACTTCCACGCGGGTATCGTTAAAACAGGCGCCCTCAGACAGGTCCGCTTTAGATTGTGGCACCAGAGCAGAAACGGTCTGCTGATTTGGTGTGGTTTTAAACCACGCGCCTTTCATTGAATATACACAACCAGGCCTGACGGTATCAGTAATAAATAAAGGCAGGAAAACTTCACCAAGGTCATTCGATAGCTTTACAGTCGTGCCGTTACTGAGATTCCTTTCTGCAGCATCGTCCGGGTGCATCTCAATTACTGGTGTGGCATCGCAGTCTTTAACTCCCCCAAAAGTTGAAGTAATTCGTTTTTCAGACGATGGCGATATAAGGGTCAGTGGATAGTCCGAGTTGAGAGCTCTATAGCGGGGCAATGGCAGGCCGTACTTGGTTTTCAGGATTTCAGAATACAACTCGACCTTGCCGCTGGCGGTATCAGGGAAAATGTTCTTAAAAAGGATGGGCTCCTCGCCATCAATCGTCATCTTCAACGCAAGATCCGTTGGAAGTTCGCTCGGCAGATGCCCCTTCATACGATCATCGTTCCCATCCAGTGCTTCGTTCATCAATTCAAGATCAGAAGTCCTAAAACAATCGTCACCGAAACCAAAAGCCACCGCCAGGCGCCTGAAGATTTCTGTATTCGGCAGACTTTCGCCATCGGGTGGGATTACAGGTTCGGCACGTTGCAGGTATTGCTGACCGTAAGCAGCAAAGATGTCGTTATGCTCAAAATGTGAACAGGCCGGAAGAACTATATCAGCATACTCCATTGAGTCAGTCATAACGATATCGATACCGACGATGAACAGGTCTTCGCGAGCCAGCGCCTGCTTCATGAGATTCTGGTTGGGATGAACAATCACCGGATTATGGTTGTAGATAAAAAGGGCATCTATTGGCGGGGCGAGGTCCCGGTCCAGAAGCAGGGTGCTGACATCCAGGATATTAAAGGTGCGGGTACCCGGCGGAATCAGATCCGGTCGCAGCAGACGCTCTGATGTTTTCGGAAACGCGTTACCCGCAGCCGCCACCAGCCCGCCACCTTCGACACCAAATTTACCGGCAATCGCTGGTAGTGCCGCAATGGCTCTGATACCCGAACCACCGTTCTGGTTCCTCTCCAGGCCGTTTCCCCAGGCGATGACAGCCGGATTCAGCGTGCTGTACCAGCCCACTAACTGCTGGATATCCGTGTCGGTAAGTCCGCAGATTCGGGCTGCATCAGCGATTGAAAACTGCGCTGCCACTTCACGAAAAGCGTCGTACCCTAATACATGCTTTTCAACAAAATCGTGGTCAATAGCATCCAGTTCATCCAGCGCCCGCGCAATACTCAGTGCCAGCACAACATCGGTTCCAGGTTTAACAGCGAGATGGAGATCTGCCTGTTCGGCAACCCTGGTTCGTTTCGGATCAATAACAACAAGCCTGGCACCCGCGTGCCTGGCTTTATTAATCTGTCGCATCAGGTGCAGGTTGCAGGCTGTTGCATTGTTGCCCCAGACGATGATCAGCTTTGAAAGTGCCACCTGCTGTAGTGGAATGCCAGGCACCGAACCATAGGTATACTGATAAGCTTCACTGCGGATGCCTCCACACAATGGTCTTCTTTTAAGTAAACTCGCCCCCAGTCGGTGAAAAAAGCGCGCCGACATGGAATCACCGGCCAGAAATCCATGGGGTCCGGCGTAATTTAGAGGCAGAACCGTCTGCGGGCCGAACCGATCAATCTTCACGCTGACCTTCTCATGAATCGTCGATAATGCCTCGGGCCAGGAGATGGCTTCGAATTGCCCACTGCCTTTTGCACCCACTCTTTTCAGGGGAGTACGCAGTCGACTGGCACCATGCACAAACTCAGGATAGTAGTTCGCCACCTTGGCGCAAATTGCACCCCGGGTAACGGGGTTGACCTTCGAACCACGCACCTGTACGACCTCATCATGGACGACAGTTACCGCGAGGCTGCAGGTGTCTGGACAGTCCAGGGGACAAACACTGGCTTTGATGATCGCATCTGGGGTCACGTGGTCATCCTCGAATCACAGGAGCACAGAGTATACCCGAGCCACCGGTTCCAGTTGCAAAAGAGTCAGGTTCAGGTTAATTCCTATCGATTTCCGCCAGCAACTGCTGGAGTCTTTCTGTCGCCTGGGTCGCATTTCCCATCAATTTGGCTAATGGCTCATGAGCCGATTCCGGCAGTGCCGCTATTTCCTCGTCCGTACGAGTAAATCCATCAAGCCGCGCGATTTGCAGCCATTTCTGCAGTTCTGGTAGCTGCGCCCATCTTGCCTGATTGAGGTGGTGGCCAAGGGTGGTCCTGAGGAAGTCGAGATCTGTATTGGGGTGCGGAACTACCGTGCACAGGTCGTTCTTTTGAGTTTCATCTTCGTAGGTTAACTCAATGTGGGCGATGAACGCTGCGCTGAAAACCTGCTGGCACGTCCTTACAGTTTGTAGTGTCATCTGGTCTCCATCGAACACCGGTGCAACAGGACGACGTTCCAAACCATCAGCGGTACAGTTGATATGCAGATTGTTTAGACTCGTTTCAACCATGCCTTTTTCCAGTATTATCTTGTCCGCTTCGATACGCTTGACCCGGCCCTTGCGAACGATGTGAGCAATACGTCTCAGTTGTTTAAGTTCCATTTCAGTCACTGTGGCGCATCGATACATGGTTGGCTGGATATCTTCATCCATACGGAGAAGCTGCCCGCATTTGTTTACCCGCGCGAACAGGTCTTCAACGGATTCGCTCTGGGCGATCGCTTCAAGTTCGTTTGCAGCCCCGACTAATGTTGAGCCCATAAAATCGGGTCCGGGCTGGATGTTCTTGCGATCCAACATCCAGGAAACCCGGGGCATAATCCAGATAATATGGTCCGGATCGACATCATTGCGCAGAAGCCACAATGCCGCGTCCATGCCGGTTTTTCCGGCACCGATTACAATATATTTCTCGAACCGAGTACCCCGAGAATGAAGTCCTGGTATGTCATTTAACGGAACACAAGTAACTTCTGGTTCGAGTTCGAACGATGGCTCACTCATGGCGGGCACCGTGACATTCATATAGGTGCTATCAACCGTTTTCCTATTGACTTTAACCGCATATTTTTTACCTGAAACTAGGCACGAAAATGTGCCAGCGCTCTGAAACTCGCACATGGGGAAATACCGCACACGATCTGTGGGAAGGAACTGCTGCTGCATCACCTGCTCAAAATAGGTGACGACCTCTGTTCCTGAAGCGAGTTCATAAAGACCCTGATTCCAACCGGTGGCATCCTTGGTGTCATTACCCAGTTTGCGTGAGTTAACGCCATAGAAGGAGGATGGCTGATGTAGTCGGACGAAGGGATAACTAACATTCCAATGCCCACCAGGACGGTCATGTTTATCAACAAGTACGATAGTTGCATTGCTTTCGGTCATGATGACGTCACTGAATGCCATACCCATGGCACCGGCGCCAATGACCAGGTAGTCGGTTTCAAGTTGGTGAATCATCGAACTCCCATCGTCAAAAGCTGCAGAATATAACACCTGTTCACAATTTTCAGGCCAGTTGCGTGCTGAAAGATGTTGTTAGATAGCATGAGCCTGTTTCAAAGGGTTGAAGATGCCTGATGATAGTGACAAAGTGGCCGCTCGAAGAGCGATAACATCATGAATCAAAAAACAATTGGCAACACGGATATCACAGTCACACAGATCGGACTCGGTTGCATGGGCTTGTCAGAATTCTATGGTCCACCGACAGATACCGGCGACGCTATCAAGCTACTCCATGAAGCGATTGAACTGGGCGTGGACCACTTCGACACTGCAGAGTCCTACGGTATCGGCTCTGCAAACGAAACACTACTTGGCCTAGCCTTCAATGATCGCCGGGACAAGGTTAGGATCGCCACCAAATTCGGTCCGCTACGTGACCTGGAAACCGGCGCAAGAATAGGCCTCGATGGTTCACGGGAGAACTGCCGACGTGCCGTGGAAGGTTCACTTCGGCGCCTGCAAACAGACCACATTGATCTCTACTACCTACACCGCGTCGATCCCAACACGCCGATTGAAGATACCGTGGATGCCATGGCCCAGCTCATCCTTGAAGGCAAAATCGGTGCCATTGGTTTGTCGGAAGTCTCCGCAGACACCCTGCGACGGGCAAGCACCATCCACCCCATAGCCGCCGTACAATCCGAGTACTCCATCTTCAGTCGTGATATTGAATCCGGAGTCATCCCCGCCTGCATCGAAACCGGCACCAGCCTCGTCGCCTACTCGCCTTTGGGTCGCGGCATGTTAACAGGTAGCTTCAAAGCAGAAAGTGAACTCTCAAATACTGACTTCAGGGGCGTCATGCAACCTCGCTTTACCGGTGACGCCTACGCCGCGAATCTGGCGTTGGTTGAGCAGATAACAAGCATAGCGGACTCAAAAGGCGTGACACCGGCAGAAATTGCCCTCGCCTGGGTCATGGCCAAACAAGACAACATTCTGCCTATCGCGGGTACGACTCGCCTGGCGAACCTGCGGACCAATGTTGCGTCGATGGACTTATCGCTGGAATCAGCTGATATGGCACAACTGGACCAGCTTGCAAACCAGGTTCAGGGCACTCGATACAACGAGCAAGGAATGGCGATGTTGGATGGCTAGTGTGAGAAATTCGAAGGAGACCTACATGGCAAGTACCGAAGAGAGAATTCAAGCAATCGAAGATCGTGATGAAATCAGGGAATTAACCGCTCGCTATTGTCACGCGGTCGCCTCGGCTGATGTTGCCGGAATCGTCGATCTATTCTGTGAAGACGGTTCCTTTTGCATGGGAGAGCGAACGACCAAAGGCAAGTCTGCCCTGGAGAAGTTTTACACCGGTATTTCAGCGCAACCACCGATCCCGTTCATTCAGAATCATGTGATCGATGAACTCGGGAAGGAGGAAGCTCGTGCTCGTTGCTCGGTAGAAATTCGAATGGTTCAGGACGGCAAATCGGTAACTACTGCCGGATGGTATGACGATTCATACCGACGAGTTGACGGCAACTGGAAGTTCAACGAGCGAAGATTCCACGTTTTCCACATGGTGCCATTGAGCAAGGGCTGGGCTTAGGGGATCGAGCCAGTATCCTGGTGTTGGTTACTCTTTCTCATAAGTTGTCGATACATCCCCTCTATGTTCAACGCCCGCCAGTCGTCAAACAAATCCCAATCACGATATTCATCCAGGGCAATTGAATTCTGTAATTCTTCGATAGAAAGGCCTGCTTTAATACCGTCAATCACGGCCGACTCCAGGTCTTCCAGATAATGCCGAAAGTCGCGTACGTCCTTGTGGGTTCCCACGCTATCGTGGCCTGGAATGAGAATATCGAAGTCCATTTTCTCTAGCCTATGGAGGGAGTCCAACCACTCGGGGTAGAAGTAGGCGCTTAAGGGTAGATCCTTGTAGGGAAGCGCCTTGGCCAATACGAAGTCAACCGCATAGACCGCCCGTTCCTCCGGGAAGTGCATGATGACTGAATCGTCACTATGGCTGAGTCCGGCATAGATGAGTTCAACTACCTTGCCTCCAAGTCTCACTGTCATTCGATCAGAGAAGGTTATATCCGGAAGAACGGTTGGCACCAACTTGTCGATGATGCCTCGCACGGCGTTTCAGTGCGCTATGATAGTTGCAGTATCGGAGATCACTTC
>JAPUGI010000092.1 GCA_027292925.1 Gammaproteobacteria bacterium | reverse complement strand
ATTGCTCACCACCACACAACGTCAATACACGACCGTGCACATTCAGGGGTTGTTGAGCGTTGTTCAAAGCCAATGCATAGGTGCCCAATAACTCACGCTCGGCATGGGTTAACAGGGAGGGCTCACGCAGCAATTTTTTGAATACCTGCAGAATAAGATCGAGTTCATCACATTCAACGTAGTAGAGAAAATCCTGCATGCAGGCATTAGGGAGTTCTTGTAAATAAGACATGGTTACCTCGGTTATTTAAATGACGAACAACAAAAATATTGTCGACACAGTAGCCGGCCTGCCGTATTGCGACTAGCCCGTAAATCCAGAAACCAGGGTTCCAAAAAATGGAACTTGATATCTCCCCCACACAACCCACCGAATGATCCAAGCCAGGATTATTTGACTTGTTGGTCATTGTTGTCCTTTCGGATTCGCGGCACACTGGCTCCAATTCAAACAGACAAACCCAATGTGAGGTGATGTATGAGGAAAATAACCGTAGTAGGTGCAGGTCAGTCCGGAATGATGGTAGCCGTTGGCCTGGTCCGTAAGGGCTACGATGTCACGGTGGTCTCGGATAGAACCCCTGAAGAGATTCGCAACGGTCGTGTTACCTCCAGTCAGGGCATGCAGGCAACGCCCATCGCCTATGAGCGGGAAATGGGCCTGCGCCTGTGGGAGGATGTCTATCAGCCCTGGGAAGGGATAGAGTTCAATGTGCTCAGTCCCGAAGACGGCAGCAAGGTTTCAAGTTTCGCACAGAGAGTCGGGCCAACGAATGGCAGCCCGGACTGGCTGATAGATTCGATCGATCAACGGGTAAAAATGCCCGCCTGGATTTACCGTTTCGAAGAACTGGGTGGCAAGATGCTTTATGAAACCGCCGATCTTCCTGCGCTTGATCGTTATGCTGCTGAATCAGACCTGGTTCTGGTGGCCTCTGGCAAGGGCGAAATAGGCAAGCTGCTGGAACGGGACGATGAAAAAAGCGTGTACGACAAACCGCAACGTGCTCTGGGGCTGGCGTATGTCCGTGGCATGGAGCCTATAAAGACCCGCGATCACGGGGTGATCAATCGTGGCTTGACCTGGAACGCCGTTCCGGGAGTGGGAGAATATTTCGTTTGCAATGCCCTCACCACCAGCGGTGAATGCGACATCATGATTTTCGAGGCCATCCCCGGCGGCCCCGCAGACGTTCTCGATATGCGCGATGGCCCGGAGCAGTATCTAAAAAATTGCGTGGATGTACTCAAGAAGTTTTATCCGCATGAGGCGGAGCGTTGTCAGAATATTGAGCTGACTGATGATCTTGGCATCTTGAGTGGACGCTTTCCACCCACGATTCGCAAACCGCTGATGCGTTTGCCCGGCGGTGGCCTCGCCATGGGCATCGCCGATGCGGTGTGCCTCAATGATCCCATAACTGGCCAAGGTTCCTGCAATGCCGCCAAATTTGCCAAGGTGGTCTACGACGCCGTTCTCAATCGCGTGCATGAGCCTTTCGACGGTGATTGGATGCAGCAGGTGTTCGACACGTACTGGGAACAGGCCGAAGCGGTAGTGCAGTGGACTAACCACCTGCTTGATGGCCCCGGCCCGGCGGCCAGCAAGTTGTTGATGGCTGCGAATGACAACCAGGACATCGCCGATTTCTTGCTGCGGGGAATGGATGATGCCAACCGTCTAATGCCCTATTTCTTCGACGAAGCCGCCGCGGATGACCTGATTGGTCGCCTTACCAGGAGGGTGGCGTGATGAGCGTTGAACACACAGTCGAAAAAACTGCGGATCGGTTCGACTTTGACACCCGAGAGTTCCGCACTGCCCTGGGACAGTTTGCAACCGGTGTAACAGTGGTAACTGCGCAAGATGGTGAGAGTGGTTATATCGCAACCACAGCCAGCAGTTTCAATTCGGTGTCAATGGATCCACCACTGATTTTGTGGAGTATTGATAACGGTGCCCGCAGTCTTCCCGCCTATGAAAAGGCCGAGCATTTTGTGGTTAATATATTGGCTGCGGACCAGGTGGGGGTTTCAAATCACTGTGCCCGCCAGCAGGAGGATAAGTTCGCTGATCTTGATTTCGATCTCAACGCCTATGGCGTGCCGGCGCTGCGCGGCTGCAGTGCTTACTTTCACTGCAAAACCCGCTACCTTTACGAAGGTGGAGATCACACCATTATCGTGGGTGAAGTGCTTCAATTTGAAGCTAGCGAGCGCGATGGATTACTGTTTCATCAGGGTAGGTATTCCGTTTCAGATGCACACCCTGTGGTCACTGCTGCCGCAAAACCGGAGGATCTCGAGGAGGAAAGTTTCGCCGCCAATTATCTGCATTATCTAGTTGGCCGTTGCTTTTATCAGTTGATGGATAAGCTGGATATCATGCTGGAAAAACAGGATATTAATCAAGACGAGTATCGCGTACTGGCTTCGTTTTCAGGGCTGCAGGATGCCGATTACGATACCTTGCTCCATTATACTTTGTTGGCGACCCCCAAATTACTTCCGGTACTGGATGGTATGATCGAACGCGGTCTGCTGCAAAAGACCGGTAATAGCTACAGCCTGACCCAGGCGGCACAGAACCTACTGATACCCTTGATGGCTATGGCCAAGTCGAACGAGGCAGACATGTTGGGCACCTTCTCCGGTGAGCAGGCGCAACAACTCAAGCACATGTTAAGGCGTGCGATCGCCTGGACAGCTTAAGGAAAAAATCTGCTATGGATACGGTTACGGGAAGTCGTCGAAGGTGGTTTTTTTTGGGGGCTGATGGTGCTGGCACAGCTCCGTGGATCTATTTGGACACAGTGACCAGGGAGACCTGGCCCGTATTGAAACCCTGAAAAGCGGAATATTGTGGTTTATCTGATACGAATTTCACAAAGGTACGGACTTGAACCGCGTTTAGTTGGCACGCCGCGATCTAGAATTAATATAAATTTGATTTAAGGAGCCTTATGATCATGAAAACACATAGTCTGAAATATCTGACTGTAATTGTCTGCTTATTACTGTCCGGGCCTGCCTTAGTTAATGCCAAGCCGGATAAGGTCGATGGAGAAAATTATCCATCGGGGCGCGTTCCGCAAGAAATTAAAAATAATAATTACCCGCGTAGCTATTTTCCAAATACGGAAAAATTGGGCGAAAATGAAATGCGGATTATTGCCCTGGGTACGGGTATGCCTACGCAAACCCCAAATAACAAGTCAGCGGCATTTTTGGTCGAGTTAGGCAATGGAGACTCCTTCCTGTTTGATTTGGGATCTGGATCAACCGACAACTTGGCGGGAATACAACCGGACTATTCGAAACTGAACAAGGTGTTCGCCAGTCATTTGCATACAGATCATATAGGTGACCTGGCATCCCTCTGGATTGCTGGTTGGATTGGTGGTCGCTATCTACCATTGGAGGTATGGGGACCATCGGGCGCCACACCAGAGTTGGGCACGGCCAGCATGGTTAATCACATTGAAAAGGCCTGGGCATGGGATGTTACTGCCCGCTCGGGAATATTGCCAGATGCGGGCGGCAAGTTGATTTCCCACGAGTTCGATTTTTCCAAAACCGCGGTAATTTATGCGAAAAACGATGTAGAAATCACGGCTTTTCCCGCCATCCATAATATGGATAGCGCGGTGAGCTATAGACTTGACTGGAATGGCCTGAGTTTTGTTTTTGGTGGCGATAGCTTTCCAAATCAGTGGTTTCTTAAAAACGCCAAAGGGGCTGATGTTGTTGTTCACGAATGCTTTTTTACGCCAGAGCAGTGGATGAAAATCGCCGGGTTTCCCTATAAACAGGCGTACTGGGTTACCTCTAAAATACATACGCCACCCGAAGGTTTTGGAAAGATTATGAGTGCTGTCGAACCACGCATGGCGGTGGCTTACCATTATTGGAACCACCGTGATATCGAGTTCGAGATATTTGAAAAGGTCAGGAAAACCTATGATGGACCGCTGACAATGGCGAATGATTTGACCGTGATTAACGTGACCAAAGATCATATCGAAGTACGCGAAGCAACCATTAATCAAGAGGCTTGGGCACAGGGCACAGCGAAGGAATGGGATAATGCTCCCAGGAGTGAGACTAAGGACAGTCTAATGTCTGACTGGTTGATTAAAGGCGGTATTAGCGACTTTGTTCCTCCACCTAGACCGCAGTAGTTATTTTACGTATAGCACAGGAATTTATTCATGGATAGTATTGAAACGAACCCCTTTCCATTGGTGTTCGAGCACGACAGTGCGGTGCCCGTCGAACTCAGGGCAAACCAGCAAGGGCGCCGCTTACAGCTGCGCACTGCTACTCGCGCGTTGGCCGGCATGCAGAAGGAAGCCCTGATCAACTACGGTCCCACCGACACCACCTGGCGCGTGGTCTGCGATGAGGGGCCATGGTTGAACGGGACTGACCTGGCGCCCTTTCCATTGGGCTTTTTTACGGCGGGGCTGGTCGCGTCCTATATGTCGGAGTTTATGACCCACGCCAGGCGCGCCGAGGTCGAAGTACACGATCTGGAGGTGATGGTCGACAATCTGTACGGCATGGAGGGCTCGCTGATGCGCGGCACTATGGTCGGCAGTGCCCTACCGGTGGAAGTGACGTTCCGCGCAAAAACCTCTACCGATGCCCGGGAAGTCCTGCAGTTGGCACATCTGGCCGTGGCCTCTTCACCTGCCGATGCCATGCTGCGCAATGCCGTTGACAGTATGTTTACCCTAAACCACAATGGGCAGACACTGCCCGTAACCCAGGTCGCCGCATCCTCTGCGCCGCAGCATCAAGATCCGACATCGTTGTTTGGCCTTGCTGTACCGGGAGCAGCATCGGACTGCGCGAGTGATATCCTGCAACGTCTGGATGGTGTTGACACTCTGGGTGGTGAAAAGCTGGGAACCGAACGAAGCGCTGCCGTGGGCCTAAGTGATAGCCAGAAGCGACAGGTACACGTGCGCGGCGTCGGTACCCTGCGTGACGATGGAATGAAAGAGCTACAGGTGGCCTGTTTTGAGCCGATCGGCAGTGTGTTTCGTTTTCTCAGTGACGACTCGGCGACTGTCGGTGGTCAGGAAAGGGCTCCCTCTGGCCTTGTGTATTTATCAGCCGGCATTTCGTTCTGCTTTATGACGCAATTGGGCCGCTACGCCCATGTGGCAAAGCATAAGATGCATTCCTACCAGAT
>JAPUGI010000091.1 GCA_027292925.1 Gammaproteobacteria bacterium | reverse complement strand
TATCAAAATTTTACCTTGATCCGGCACGATGAACCTTACCAACAGATTAACTAGCGTGCTTTTCCCGACACCATTCTCACCGGTAATGGCGATAATTTCTCCCGGTTCTATCTCCAGGTTGAGATCCAGTATTATCGGTCTGGCTTTTTCGTAACCGAACGTGACGTTGCAAAATTTTATGTGACCACCTATTGCAGGAAGCTGGCTGCGCGCTTCATGCGTTTCCGTCTCCAGTCCCAGAAGCTCCACCAGGCGCTGTGATGCAGCTCTCGCAAACTGAAATTCGCCATAGATATGGGCAAAATGCGTAAAAGGACGTGTGAACAACAATCCATACATCAGTAACCTGACGAGTTCACCAATCGCAACCTCGTCTCCTGCACCGGCAATGGAATAAATCCAGACCAGTGCCACTATTCCGGCCCCTCCAGTCAGTTGAACAACGGGTCCAAGCAGCGCCTGTCTTTTGAGCAACTGCATATTAAGGCCGAGAAGGTGTTGATTGCTTTTGTTAAACCGCAGGGCTTCAATTTCTTCACGGGCAAAGGATTTAATCAATGCAATGACGGTGAGATTTTCCTCTACCAGGGCCACCGACTTGCCATAGGCATCCAATAACTGTTTGGACAACCGTCTAACCTTTCTACCGATGAACTTCATCGTCAGAAACAAAACCGGTGCCGCGACGCACAATATGAGGCCGATCGTCTTGTTAATAATAAATATCATGATCAGGGACCCAACAAGTACAAGCATCTGGGGTAACAGATTAACCAGGGTCCCTACCACAAAGTCACTGATGGCGGCTGCATCCCTGGACATAAAGCTGAGGATTTCACCGCGTTTATGGTCCTGGAAGTAACGCCAGGGTAAGCGTTGCACATGTTGATAAACATGATCCCTCAGATTAGCCACCATTTCCTCGACAACAGATCCGAGCTGGATATGAGTCACGTAGCCGACCACGGCATTAGCAATCAGCAGCAAAAGAATGGCGAATAAGAAGAAAGAGGCATTATTGACGCCCTGGTCGAGCAGTGTCTCGGAAAATTGACCTGCTAAGTAAGGAATGCTGAGAGAAATACCACTGCCAACAATTAACAGGAGCAGGGAAACGACAAGCAGATGTTTTCTTCTTAAGACCTTCAGTACAAGACCCAGGATTGATGCCTGGGCAGGCAAATCTGGCTTTTTAATCGGACCCCCCATCAGTTGTTTGTGGCTTTCATTCAACACGCGGGCATTTTCCCTGGCTTTTTTAATGATTGAACTATAGGAATCGAGCTTCATGGGCTGATGACGGTGCTCATAGGCTGCATCGAGTAAGTATCTGCCATGGCGCAGGAAAATTTCATAGGCTCTCCAAAGGCTGTTTTCCGGATCGAACATGTTAGTTGGCAGAGAGGCGACACCATTGACTTCAATGACAACAAACTCCCCCCGCAGGAAAGCATCTTCACTTTCGGCTTTTACATCCAGCCGACCAAAGTTGAATCCCGGCTGTGATTCAAAGATACGAAATATTGCCTGCTCAACCTCCGGGGTTAGTAAGCAGGTATCATCCGTAAACTTACATCCCATGGTATGAGACCCAATAAAGGATAATTGAACACTTTCCCCTGCATGTGGCACACGATCTACATCCAGGTATTGAAGAAAAGTACGCCAGTGATGGGTATAGCGATAATGTTCCCGAGACAACTGTCGGATATTCTTTTTCCCATCACCAACGACGGTTGGGAAATGCTTTTTGTTGATGGCAGTAATCCTCGGTTTGCCGCAATGACGCACGTAAAAAACGCCATATTCCTTTTCCAGGGGAGTGAATTTCTGCAGAATGTAAGCACCTTCCAGCGAGGGTATCTTTTTAATGACATCTTCAATACCCGCCAGTTTTACAACGCCCTTACCAACGTTGCCTACGTCAGATTTCATAATCAGGGGGTAACCGTGCATTGCGGCAAATTCTTCGATCAAGCTTTGCTTCGCTTCGTCACTTGATTCTGCGGCAATGAAGCCCGTCGGCAAGAAATACTTCTGCTCAAACGCCTGCTGGGTCTGGTACTTCGAACCAATCCCGATTTCCCCGTGGTCAAGGACATAGTTCGCCTTTGCCAGGGACTTAATCGAGAGCCCGCGGATGCTGGCACCTATCAACAAATAGAGGTAATAAGGCAGCTCAAACAGGCGTGGATTCCAGAACTCGAAATGCTTCATTGATAAAGGGTACCTTTTTGAGGCACCTTGCGCTTCATCGATTGTTCAGCGCTTTGACCCATCTTCTGCTCATCCTGGCGTATCGGCAGATGGAAATGCAGCAAATCAGCTAAAATCGGACCAAATCCAAACTATATTCGCATTCACTGCGTCTTATTACCTGTCCACCTAGTTGTTGGGGAAAACCCTTGAAAAAGCCTTACACCATTATGGCTCCAGTACTCGTCGTAGTACTGGGGGCCGGAATTTATGCCACATTACAGTGGGCGAAACCGGAACCTGAAAAAAAGGAAGACCCGCCTCGCCCACTAAGTGTATTCGTTGAACCCGTGGAACAGACAAACATCGCGCTCACAGTAGAGACCAGCGGTGAGGTTCGGGCGAGAACTGAAGTCGATATCGTGGCACAGATCGCAGGTCGCGTTGTATCCGTCTCGGACGAATTTACTGAAGGCGGCATGGTTTCTCCGGGTACTACCCTTATTACCATTGAGGATACTGACGACCGCTTTGCGTTATTACAGGCTGAAGCGGTGGTCGCCGGTGCCGAAGTCGGTGTGCAGCAGGCGCTCGCCATGGCCAATGTTGCAAGAAAGCAGCTCAGAAATGCTAACAATGCATCTGACCTGGCTTTGAAGAAACCTCAGGTTGCCCAGGCCAATGCGACATTAAAAGCCGCAAAGGCGGACCTGGCGCAGGCTCAAACTAATCTTTCGCGTACCCAGATCTCATTACCTTTTCACGGTCGAATTATTAGCACTGCGGTTGGTATCGGCCAGTACATCATTCCCGGTACTTCGCTTGGTAGGGCATTTTCAACTGATGTGGTCGAAGTTCGCCTACCCCTCAACGATTCACAACTCGCCTCTCTGGCCCTTCCAATTGGCTATATCGCCGGTGACGATCCTGGACTTCCAGTTGAACTCGGTGCAATTGTGGCCGGAAAGCAGCAATCCTGGTACGGACGCCTGAAAAGGCTGGATGCATCAATCGAGGTCGAAACCAGGATGTTGTATGGAATTGTTGAAGTATTCTCTCCCTACGAAACCAATGTATCGCAACATGGCATGCCACTGGCTGTCGGACTTTATGTTAATGCAAAGATCGAGGGCCGAGAAATCAACAACGCCGTGGTTATTCCACGAGATGCATTGCGTGCCGGTAACCAGGTTTATGTCATCAACGACAAGGGCCGCCTTGAAGTTCGCAAGGTCATAGTCACCCATAGTTCAGCCAGGGAAGCCATCATCGCCAGCGGACTTAAACATTCCGAACGCGTAATCATTTCCTCAATTCGCAACCCGATTCGGGGAATGGCATTGGAGGCCCTGCAGCAGACTTATAAAGAAACCGCGGCTTCTGATTATTCGACCCGGTCCACGGTCGGAGGAAGTTAACCCATGGAACGCCTAATCTCCTGGTGGGTCAGGAATCCTGTCGCTTCCAACCTGTTATTGCTGGGTATTGTCCTTGCCGGTGTCCTGGGATTTACAGCGATGGAACGCGAGGCCTATCCCATATTCAGGGCCAACCAGGTCCAGGTTGAAATAGCCTGGCCCGGGGCTGCACCTCAGGAAGTTGAAGAACAGATACTGATTCGCATCGAAGAAGCGCTCTATGAGTTGCGTGCGGTCCGAGTAGAAGACCAGGAAGAGTTCACGAAGTTCGCCGACGCATACGAGGCGAAGTACGGCTCACGCCCCAG
>JAPUGI010000090.1 GCA_027292925.1 Gammaproteobacteria bacterium | reverse complement strand
CATCTCAATCTTCTTGGACGACGGTTTAAAAGCATTCAACATATAGTCCCAGCCTGAATACGTACCTTCATTCGATCCGGCCACTTTCAACTCAACCTGCGGGCTGACATTATTGGCAATGATGAAGCCATCACATATCTCACGCATTTTATCGACCGGCAGGTTGTTGAGTACGCCACCATCAACATGAAGTTCTCCATCAAACACCATGGGCGGAATATGACCCGGTATAGACATGCTGGCGCGTACGCACTTCCACACGGGTCCTTGTCTGTGGACGTCCGTCTGTGCGCGTGTCAGGTTGGCTGAAACTGAATAGTAATTGACCCATAAATCTTCGATCTGAATATCGCCATATATTTTTTGTAAGGCTTTATTCAGCTTTCTGCCGGTAATGAGTGACACCATGGGGAGCGTGTAGTCTTTCAAGGGACGCTCTATGTGCAATTTGTCGATTGTAGCTAGCATCTCATCAGAGTTAAGTCCCATTGCAAAGAAGCTCGCCATGGCGGAACCAATACTCGTGCCACCGATAGTATCAATGGGAATATGCAATTCTTGCAATGCGCGAATTAAACCGATGTGCGCGCATCCCCTCGCCCCACCACCACCAAGGACGAGACTGATTGCATGCCCGGTTAAAAAGCGACAGAGTCGTTTGTAATCATCGGTGTTATCAAAAACGATGTGGTGGTGATTAGCCACATTGCGAATATCGAGCCATTTTCCAGTTCCAGAAGGTAACTTGTCCCTGTTCGGGTGCAGCAGCACGAGTTCTTGCCGGGCTATAGGTTGTTTGGTCTGTTGGGAAGCAATTTCTTTTTCGATCGAATTTAAATCAGGATTGTACCCGGCGGATCCCACTGAAAGGATCCGGTCTGCCTGGCGTATACATCTATTTGACCAGGAAGAGGGTTCTAATGTTGACTCGTAAATGACGAATTGATGCCTGGCTTCCTGCTTATTAATCCAACTTAATATACGGTCTTCTTCAGATTTTTGTGAGCTTCCTTGACCTAACGCATGCTCTACACTGTTAACATCCAAATGAACAGTCGTTCCGATTTCAGAAAGTGAAGCGGCAAGACGTTTTGTAAAATCCGATATGGGCACCCCGTGCCCTGCAGGAATGATAGCGATGGTTGATATTGCAGAATCCGCGTTGGTGCCGTGTATTTCCCGTTGATAACGGATTGCGATACTTTTAGAAATTAATAGCACCGCCTTTGGATGCCTTTCTACAAACTTGTAAAATGTCTCTTTGGGAAATTGCAGCAAATCGGTATCCCTTATGGCCCGTGCAGAAACAGACTGATTTTCCCCTGATAAAACTGCTATTTCACCGATAAGTTCTCCTTTTCCAATTTCGCCAACCGGGGACTCTGATCCGTTCTCTTGTGTAGTGAAGGTACGGATTCGCCCACTCAGCACCAAATAAAACGAATCTGCCGGGTCACCTTGTTGTATGAGTTGCATGCCTCCCATTAATTGCACAGAGTTCGCTTCAGCTGCGATATCTCTTTGTGCAGACTCATCCAGTGATCCAAACAAAGATGTGGTTTTGAGTAAACTAACGATCTTTTCCTTCACCTGTTTGCGTGCGGAGATGTCTCTACATTAACCCACGATCTCAACCGGTTTGCCTGCCTCATCGTGGATAACTCTCAATTCATCACTCACCCAGCGGTAACTTCCGTCTTTATGATGGAAGCGGTATTCATTGGTCAGGAAACCTTCCTCGAACAGATGCGATAAACTGCCCCCAATACGCGTCGCATCATCCGGATGAATACGGTCCAGCACAAATTTTGGGTCCTCGAGATACTCGCTCGGTTCATAACCAAATACCTCCCGCACGTTTTCGCTGATAAAGGTGGGGGCGTAATTTCCTGTTGCCTCAAAGCTGTAGAGCACCGCTGGCGACGAGGCAAGAATGTGGTTGATGCGCGCGTGTGAGGAAGCGATTACCTCTTCTGCATGCATGCGCTCTATGACTCGGCCAAGTTGAGTACCAACATTCGCCATGACCTCCAGTAACTGCTTGTCAGGCTCAACGGTATCCGGGGTAAAAAACTCCAGGACTGCAGTAACTTTACTCCCAACCAATACCGGAAAACAAAATGCAGCCTTGACACCAATATTTTCCGCAAGCTTTGCCCTTGGAAAATTAGTATCTTTAGTAACGTCGGTAATCCACGCCGGTTTTCCACTGCTTAAGACCCTACCAGGTAAACCAATACCTGCGGTGAAGCGAGTCTCTTCACTGATCTTCTTAAATGTCTGGAATTCTTCGGGTTTGTCGAGGTGCCAAAGTTTGGCTGTAATGAGTACACCCGCGTCATTATCGGCCAGCGTATACGCATGACCCACCGGCCATCCTGTCAGGGAGCATACTTCATCAAGACAGATTTGCAGTGCATCTTCAATAGCCGAAGCTTCGTTGGCAGCGACTGCAATCTTCTTCAATAATTGTATGCGCGCATGTGCCGCGGCGATGACCTCCTGAGCTTCCTTGCGCTCTATCTGGACCTTTACTCGTGCCTCAACGATGGCGGGAGAGATAGGTTTGGTAATGTAATCCGCTGCACCAATCTCAAGACCTTTGGTTTCATCACTTTCCTGCCCCATGGCGGTCACAAAGATCACCGGAATCTCACGTGTTTTTTCGTCCGCCTTGAGTTGTTGGCAGACTTCATAGCCATCCATTTCCGGCATCATGATATCCAACAGGATCAGGTCGGGCGGACTATCGGATTGCGCAGCCTTCAGCGCCTGTTTTCCGTTGATGGCGACCATGATTTTGTAGTTGGGCTTTAGCAGATCTACGAGCACATTGATATTGAATCGCTCGTCATCAACAATTAGTATTTTTTTGTGTTCTTTCATTAGGTTAAACTTGCCATACGCTCAATTGATTGGCATGGCCCGGATTTCCTCCAGCAACTCTAATGCCTCTTCGAACTCAAACCCACTAACATGTCGTGCCAGGCGTTTCATCAACTGCAGATCTACCTGATTACCAAACTTGGTAATCATTTCATTAACCTTCTCTTCTGCATCGGGATCCATTTCTTTCAGCATATTGGTCAGTTCGTCCAGCATCTGGTTGATCTCTTCAGGGCTGAGCAACTCAACTTGCTTTTCGGACACCGCCTTTTCAGTTTTAGGAGCCAGTGCCGACAATCCTTCCAGTACCGGCGACATCGCCAGTGACAATTGTTCC
>JAPUGI010000009.1 GCA_027292925.1 Gammaproteobacteria bacterium | reverse complement strand
TGAGAAACGGAAAAGATCGCCGGTGCTCGAAGTCATTCGCCTGCATCCCAAACAGATTGTACTGGCTGCAGGTGCCTTTCTCTCGGTACAGGTGACTTTTTATATATTGGTGGCGTTCGTTGTGGCCTATGGAAGTAACCCTGCGGGTTTGGGGCTGCCAAGGGAAATGATACTCACAGCCGTTCTTATTGGTTCACTGGTACAGATCCCGGTGCTGTTCCTTGCGTCCGCCTATTCTGATCGTCACGGAAGACGCGGTGTGTACATGCTTGGCGCAGTGCTGGTTGGTCTTTGGGGGTTTGTGCTTTTCCCGCTGATAGAGACGGGTGAATTCCTGTGGATTGTAGTCGCTATCACCGGTGGTCAGATTTTCGTCGGCATGATGTATGGACCCCAGGCAGCTTTGCTGGCTGAACTGTTCAGCACACAAGTGCGTTATTCCGGCGCGTCCCTGGGTTATCAGCTCGGTGCTATCTTCGGTGGTGCTTTTGCGCCCATTATTGCCACCGCCTTGTGGAGCGAGCTAGGCACTATTTACATATCTGTGTATATCGCCTTTGCGTCTGTGTTGACTTTGATATCCGTGCTCCTGTTGACGGAGACTTACGGATCGACACTGAAACATGCCGGGTAAATTGTTAGTAGTGCTCGATTATCTCGCCAACTTCGGCTTCGTCAGCAATCTCCAGTTTAACTTTTTGATACAGGTGTACCGCACCTTTTATAGCGGAACCTGCATCAACCACTAACCTGGGTCGATTTATGTGGCCCCGAAAAAATGTACTGTTCTCGTGAAACACCACATCACCGGAAACCACGCTTCCATCCAAAAGCCGGATATCGCCATTTGTGGTTTCAACATCATGGCCAACCTCCGTGCTGTACAATCCAATCGTACCGTTCACCGTGCTTACACGGTTATTGACGACGGTGCCTTCCTGCAAATCGATACTTCCGTTAACCGTACTAACGTCGTCTTGAACTTTGAGATTCCGCCCAGCACGGATACTGCCATTGACGGTTTCAACTGAATAGACGGACACATCGTCATGAATACGGACTGATCCATTGACCGTTTCTACTCGATGCGCAGAGCTGTTATCACGTAACACAATGCCACCGTTCACCGATTCCACATCGCCAACATCGTCGCCGCTGCTAATGTCGATACCACCGAATACTTTACTGACGTCACCTTCGTAACCATCTGAATGCACTTCAATAACGCAGGCCGCCTGTAGCAACACAGCCAGTATCACTGCGACTTGTATAATGAACTTTCCTGGGGACATACTTTTTCCTCCATGAGGGAATGGATTTTTAGTTAGACGAAGAAAGCAAGGGAAAGGTTTAAATATGGCGAGCTGCCTTAAAACGGCAACCCGCCATCGTCTGGTACTTGTTAACGAACGTTAAATAAAAGTGAACGTGAGTCTGCAATCATTCCCGCCTCAACAAAAGCAGCAATAGCAGCCTGAAAATCCTCGCTGGCTGCGAGTTTTTCGTTCGACTCAGCCAGTGATTTCAAGCTAGGGTATTCAATGGTTGTAATCACACTACCGGTATCGGTTCCAGCATAGCCTGCACCCCACATCCTTCTCACACCCGTACTTCCAGCTTTTTTGGAAGCAGCGGTGATTTGGTCAAAAATCTCCTGGTACTTGGCATCGTCACCATTCGTATTAACCAAAATAACGTCCATCACGTGCGGAGGCGCATCTTCTGCAAACGAAGGGATAGGAATCAGTAACAACGAGATAATCATAACTAGATATTTCATAAAGCACTTCTCCTGAATGTTTTGCATTGTAGCTAGTCCCCGTCAGGAAATTGACATATCCAATTAGTAAGCCTTCGCACTCCGCAATGAAAACGACCTCTTACGAAGGGACTGGCCCACTCGGTGCCTGAATCTGGACAAGAACTAGTTAGGAAGGCACAGGGCCTCATCCCAAGCCGATGGTACGCCTATCAAAGCCGAGAGTCTTCAGGTTCGACCTTATGCTAGCTAGCGCATGGAAACCTATTTGAAATACTAGATATCGAGCACAAGGTGATCGCTTTTTGCGCGGGAAACGCAAGGACACATTAGCCGGTCCTCATCCCGCTCCGCTATTGAAAGGGCCGAATCTTTATGGTCGGGTTCGCCAGAAATTACTTTCACTGCGCAGGATTTGCAGTTCCCCGCCTTGCATCCGAAAGATGTATCGACTCCAGCTTCGAGTATGGCATCAAGAATGCTTTTGTCGGGGGAGACATGTATCTGCTTGCCGGATCGGCTCAATTCCAGCGCCACAGGTCTGGCATCTAAGTCAACGTTCGGGGCGAAGCGTTCAAATCGAATTCGATCCATATCAATTTTCAACGCATTGGCAGCATCGGCAATCGCATCGATAAGCCGTCCCGGGCCGCATATGTAGAATACAGATTCATCCGGCGCGGTAGACAGAATTCGTTCGATATCCATGCGCTCTCCTTGCTCTGACCGGTAGATAGTCAGGTCTGTGCAGAATTCCCTGGCCAGCCGGTCCCTGAATGCCATCTCATAGCCACTGCGTCCCGCATAGTGAATCTGCAAGGTGTTGCCAGAAGTTTTTAGAGCCTGTGCCATGGCTTTGATCGGGGTGATGCCGATGCCTCCGGCAATTAGCACGGCAGGTCGTTCATCCCGGTGCAGGCGAAAATGGTTTTGCGGTAATCCGCAGCGCAATTTCCTGCCAATAGTAAACTGCTCGTGGGCGGCGACTGACCCGCCTTTGCCTTCGCTGTCATGTAGCACCGCGATCTCGTAGATATCCCTACGAGCCGGGTTGGAACAAATCGAGTAGTGGCGAATTGCGCTCTCACCATCTTCTAGTTGCACTGGAACCTGCAGATGTGAACCTGCCTCTACCACCGGTAATTCAGCACCAGTTGGATCACGTAGCTCAAAGGCGCGAATTCTCGGAGTAAGCTGGCGTACCCCGGAAATCACAAGTTCCAGTGGTCCCGCACCCAACACTTCTGGTAATACTGATTTGATGACGCGCCGGGTTTTCAGTTCTCGATTCTCCTCGATCAAGGGTTGCATCAGCTCATTAACCTGGGATTCTGTATAACGTGGCGTTATGTGCTGTGGACAGTTCCAGTCGAAAGCCTCGATGTGAATGACGAAACCACGCTCCACGTGCGCGCCATAGCCTTCTACATCGAGTTCAGCCAGGAGTGCAGATTCATCCGGACCGGCAATGCGAACACGGCCGAGCATTTTGAGCCGTGTCTGGTTCAGATAGTCCATAAAGAACAGTGCCACTCGATCATCCTTCTTAAAATTACCAACGCTCACGTACTGACGGTTGCCACTGAAGTCTGCAAAGCCGATGGTTTTCTCGTCAAGGATCTTCATGAAGCCGGTGGATCCTCCACGGTGCTGAACGTAAGGCCAGCCGGTTTCACTCACACTGGCCATGTAAAAGCTGTCTCGAGCCGCAATGAAATCGGCCTCGCGCTGACCCAGTACATGGTTGTAATCCTCACCTTCATCCATCCTGGAATAACCAGCTCTGCTGCCGAGTTCCTGCTGGACCGCGCGGACTGACCCGGTAAACGCAATTTCTGCAAATTTATGGCCCATGATGTTGCTCCTGTGTGATTTCCTCGTTTTTGACGAGATAGAAAGTCTGATTGGTGGATTCCTGTCGGGCCGCGCAGGCTCCCTGCTTTCGCTGCGGTCCGACGTATCGGGACAGGCTTCGCTGGAATGACGAAAAGAGTACCTTGACAAATTCCACTTGAAATAAGAATCACCCTAATTGACAATTGTTTATTCCAATAATCGGAATAATGGAATACGAGGCTGTGGATCGATTTCACCTGATGAATGTCTTTGTGGCGGTGGCTGAGGAAGAAGGGTTCGCCGCCGGTGCCCGCCGGTTGCGACTGTCACCGCCTGCAGTTACCCGGGCAATAGCGGCGCTGGAGGAGCATCTTGGTGTAAAACTCCTGAATCGTACGACGCGTTATGTGCGTACCACCGATGCTGGCCAACGTTACCTTGACGATGCACGCCGCATTATCGCAGAGGCGAATGCAGCGGATGAAGCCGCCGCCGGGATCAATGCCGAACCCCGTGGCCATTTGGCGGTAACCGCACCGGTATTGTTCGGGCGAATGTTCGTGATGCCCGGGATCGTTGAATACCTTGAACGTTATCCCGGCACGGACGTTTCTGCGCTATTCCTTGATCGGGTCGTCAGCTTGCTTGATGAAGGGCTGGATGTTGGCGTGCGTATCGGAGAGTTGCCTGACTCCAGTATGCGTGCCTTGCAGGTTGGCTCTGTTCGCCATGTCCTGTGCGCCTCACCGGAACATTTGCAACGTTACGGACTGCCTCAGCGGCCGGAAGATTTACATAGGCACCCAATAATTTCATCAAGTGCCGGGAGCTTTTCACTTGATTGGAAATTCGAGGGCAAGACTCTGAGATACAAACCTCGGCTTACCGTGACAACAAATGATGCGGCCATAGAGGCAGCAGTCAGGAGTTTTGGAATTACGAGACTGATGTCCTACCAGATCGCACCGCAACTCGACGCGGGGAAATTGCAGATCATTCTAAGTGAATTCGAACCGGCTCCGCGGCCGATACACATCGTGCATCGTGAAGGACGCTACGCTTCAGCAAAGATCCGGTCATTTATTGATCTGCTGGTTGAGCGGTTGCGGGCTGACACCGCGTTGAATTAGCCTACAGGCAGGTATAACAACACCTTTTCCTCCCGAGTGTGTCGTACCAAAGAAAAGTGTACTGTTGGTTACGTTCGTCGCTGAGCAACTAGCTAGTTCCTGTCCTGAAATTGACGAATTCAATTAGTAATCAGCCTACTTCGAGAATGTTAGATAATGAAAATTACTTACGAAGGAACTAGCCCGCTCAATGTTGGAACCTTGACAAGAACTGGATTAAGACAATGTTAAATATGGACTTTACGCAACGGGTAGTGATCAATACTCATCAGCAAGACTGGGTATTGAGCCCACGCGAGGGAGTCATGCGCAAACCGCTGGCGCGAGAAGAAGCCGAGCGTGGGCATGCCACAAGTATCGTGCGATATGAACCTGGGGCCCGTTTTACGAGACACGATCATCCGTTGGGTGAGGAAATTTTCGTGTTGGAAGGCACTTTCTCTGATGAGTCCGGTGATTACCCGACAGGCACCTACTTTCGTAATCCGGAGGGTTTTCTTCATGCGCCGTTTAGTGAAGAAGGCTGTGTGATTCTGGTCAAACTGCATCAGTTTCAGAGCGGCGATTACCAGCATGTTTGTATCGATACCAACATTGCTGAATGGAAATCCGGCAATGGCAATCTTAAATTGTTGCCACTCTATGACTTCAACAGTGAATCAGTGGCACTCGTGCAGTGGCCTGCTGGCGAACAATTTCATTCCCATGTGCATGCGGGCGGCGAGGAGATTTACGTTATCAGTGGTGAGCTTGTTGACGAGTATGGGCGTTATCCAGCTGGTACCTGGATAAGAAATCCACATATGAGCCAGCATAACCCGCATGTTGAGCAAGCCACTTTGATCTGGGTTAAAGTTGGGCATTTGCAATAGACCACAAATCAATGAAACCCCTAGTCATTGTTCCCAGTGATGTAAAAAAGTTCGGTGAACATCCCATGCATTGCGCGGGTGAAAAATACATCAATGCCGTCAGTCACGGCGCCGATATTCTACCCATGTTATTACCGGCTATTGGTGATGGTGAGGATCTGGTTTCCCTTGAACGACAAATTGATCTCGACCAGGTGCTCGATCTTGCCGATGGGCTACTTCTAACTGGCAGTATCAGTAATGTAGATCCAGTTCGATACGGCAAGGCCCCAGCACCTGAGATGAACAAAGATGGCCAGAGAGATGCAACGGTATTTCCCCTTCTGGAAAAAGCCATTGAACGCCGATTACCCATCCTGGCTATTTGCCGCGGCATTCAAGAATTGAATGTTGCGCTGGGAGGTACGCTTTATAGCGCAGTACAAGATGTCAACGGATTCAATGATCATCGGGAACCTGGCGGTGTCCCGCGTGAGCAAATGTATGAGCTAGCCCATGAAGTCACCGTATGCGAGGGCGGCCTACTGGAGAGTATCCTGGGTTGCGGAAGCTTTATGGTTAATTCCTTACACGGGCAAGGAATTGCAGAAGTGGGGCAGGGACTACGGGTTGAAGCGACGGCACCCGATGGGCTCGTCGAGGCGGTGTCACTGCCCGGTCAATTTGTACTCGGTGTGCAATGGCATCCGGAATGGGCTTATGAGGAGAATCGGCAATCCCAGGCAATTTTCGCAGCCTTTGGGAAAGCGGTTCGGGGCGACGCTAAGCAAAAGTAGGTTGTTACTTTCCATCAACCGGCTAGTTGAAAATAGGGTATCTGGAATCAGATTAGCAAGAGAGGAACATCATGAGTGAGGTAACAAAACTGGAATATAAAGGCGTACACCACATGGCACTGGTGTGCCAGGATATGGAAAAAACCGTGGACTTCTATACCAATACCATGGAGATGGAGCTGGTCAAGGGCTTCGACCTGGGGGGAGGTTATGGGCAGCATTTTTTCTTTGACATGGGCGGTGGCAATCTACTGGCTTTCTTTTGGTTTGCGGACGCTGGAAAGGCAGCACCCGGAGTTGCCTCGGCTTCTAACTTGCTCGGTAAGGGGAAAAGCATTTCCTCTGCCCACGGTTCCATGAATCATGTTGCGTTTCATGCACCGCTTGAAAAGATCGAAGCCTTCAGGGCTAACTTGATGGCTAAAGGTGTTGAATGTTCAGAGATGGTCAATCATGTGGACGTTGAAACCAACCCTGGCGAGACCCACAGTAGCCAAGAAGTGGAAGATTCTACCTGGGTTCGATCTTTTTACTTCCTGGATCCAGACGGCATCATGTTGGAGTTCTGTGCCGACGTGACTCCTGGCACGGACGACCTGACATTGCCGGTGAATGCCGAGGGACTTAAAGCGGACGGAAGTAACCTTTTAGGATCCAGTCATCCTGACCGGGATCGCACACGACCGTAGCCGAAGGATCTCGTCTCCATCATTCCTGCGTGGGCTTTAGGGGGAATGACGAAGCATGTCTATTTTTTACCCTGCCGCTTCGCATAGCTTTCTATCGCCACCTGTTCAGCGGAAATACCATTTTTCTTTGCAATACGTAAATATGCCTCGCGACGACGCTTGTTCACATCTGCAATTAATACGCTGATACGGGGCGACACATTACCGTGCGCCTTGACATAACCGTTTGGCGTTTCAATGACATACCCGGCGGCGCGTGCATCATCCAGCGGACTTGCCTGCAGCGGCATGCTGATCAGTGCTGCTATCAGCAGTAAGATCGAGATTAAAGTACGCATCGTTGAGCTCCTAAAAAATATCGGATTCGTCTTCGAACAGTTCCTCAAGGTCCTTGCTTACCTCGATTCTTATCCGGTGTTCGATTTTTACATTAAGATTGATTTCGATGGGTTCGGACGGTACTGCTACCTGGATAGTAGGTGTGCATCCTGAAAAAAACATCGTAATCAACCCTGCTAGGAAAATTCTCTGCATTACTGGACTCCGCGCTTCGCTTTCTCACCGATTTTTCTGGCTAGTTCGTCACCTAGACGTAGGCTTTTAAGAAGTGTGGCAAGATTCTCTTCAACCTTTATATTGAGGTGAATTTCTCTACCGTTTTCATATGCCGGGTTACTGCCTTTGAGGGCTGTCCTTGCCACCAGATCGCCTTCCGGAGAGTACTCTAACACTGCTTCCAGGCTATGGTATTGAAAGTCTGACATGGTATCCACTACTACCTTTAGTTGATCATTTTGAGCCACAAGGTTCACTACCGCCTGGCTCGGCTTGTATTTAATAAAACCACCCGGGGCAATGGCTGTAATCTTGCCCTTGCTCACATTCAATTTACCCTTATTGATATGAACGGGAACTGAACCACTTATTTTCCCTGTACTTTCAAATTCTTCCTCCTGAAGGGCTAATATCTGATTCAACTCAAGTTTTTCGAGGTTGAGGTTCAAGTGGCCAGTACTGGTGGTAACCTCATAGTCATAGTCCTCACTGTTGATATTTCCGCCGAAGATCTCCGCATCAAGGGTGTGCCCTGTCAGGGTAAACAAGGTTTCTACAGGATCCAGTTCAAGATTGAAGCTCATGTGGATATCGTCTAGAGGCACGCCGATATCGAATCGTTGCCATGACATGCTGACGGGTTGGGTAGACTTAATTCTCGGCCATCCAGCCAGTTGCATGGTGAAAGAACCCTTTCGGAGTTGATAATCGTCATAAATCACGTCTAAATCTGTGGCTGTGATCCTTGTATCGAATACGGGGCTCGGAAGGTCTGATCGCAGATCCCAGCCGAAATTGGCCTCAAGTGAAAGTTCCCCACTGGCGAACTTGAGTTTTTGCAGTTGTAGATAATCGATAACACTTTGAAATTCGGTTGCTGATCTTGTGACATTGACTGTAACTTGCCCCTTCCCGGTTTTGAGATTGTGGTTAACTTCGATTTTGTCGGCACTTACTCCCAGCAAGCTTACCGTGCGGGCATTGGCATGTAGGTCGGCATTGTCTGCTGTTAATTCCAGTACAGCAGTCACCAGGGGTGTGTCGCCATCGGCCAGATCCAATTCAACTGTAGTGAGTACCTGCCACTCTGCTTTATCCAGTTTGAACTGTAGTGCCGAGAAAGAAGTGAAAACATCGTAAGAATTCAGGCGTCCGGTTAGAGATGCATGTGGGATTGTGCAACTTATATTTTCACCGACTGCACATTCTGTACCCGAATCTACAGTTAGGATCGTTTGTTCAAGGAAGGGAGTCTCCAGGTTAATATCAATTTGTTTTGTTAGCCGGAGCTTCAAGACTCCTTCGTGAATTTCAATATCGGCGCTCACCAACTGTCTGCTTGATAAGCGGATATCTTCAATCTCGACCTGCCAGGTCGGCTTACCGTTAATGGTGATTTTTGCTTGCAGTTGTTGTTCTATGGCGCTGGCGCTAACCATTCCGTCAAGGGGCAGATGACCCATAACTGATGCATCAAGTGAATTCACATCCAGTTCGTAGTTAAACGGAGATTCACCGCGCAGCTTCAAAGGCTGGGTGTTCGCACGAAACCAGGCATGTCCATCAATATTTATCTCCTTCTCTTCAGGTACAAATTCCGCTTCTATCAAAAAAAGATGCGCGCTGTATCCTGTAACAGTAATTGTTGATTTATTTTTCCGCCATGAAAACGATACAGACATATTGAGGTCCGGGATATGAAGCTGAGCTTTAACCTGAGCACCCGTACGGTTCCAGTTGAGTCTGCCTTCGAGACATTCTTGCAGACACCATTGCAGCTGTTCGATTTCACCGGTCAACGGCAGGAAAACCACGTTGCGATTGATTGACTCAATAAGTGTCTGCCAGTCCAGGGAAGTCTTTGTGTCATTCTCATGGAACTTAGTTTGAAATGTAGCCCGCTTGGCAACTACATATGTGTCGGGACTAGCCGCGTTTATCGGGCCGATTTTGATTTCAGACAGTCTGATCTCAATATCTGGTGAAACCACCGTGATGTTGTCGATCGATATCAGCCAGCGGTAAGGTCTAGCCATTACAAATTCCGGCATATCGAACCCGTTGGAAGCGAGTTCAGAACGAAATACATGTTCAATCAGGACAGGGCTGTTCCACCAGGCGGTGATACCACCCCCAAGGAAAATAACGATTAAGACGAGGAATATTCTGAGCAAGAAAATTTAGCGGCTCCCGGTAAGGCGATTCTAGAGCTTCCCGGGACATTATACCGATTGAAGTATTCTTGTTCTGTCGCTGTACTTGAGTCGGCATGTATTGTTACATTGCGCGATGTATTTCATTTGAGCGGTCTGTGGCAGCAAAAAAATTACCCACAATAACCAAGTTATTCTGGGGTATCGGGCAGATAGGAGAAGGTGTAAAAAACTCCGCGTTCAATTCATTTCTGCTGTTCTATTACAATCAAATATTAGGCGTCTCCGCGACGTTAACCGCTATCGCGCTAGCGGTCGCTGTCCTGTTTGATGCCATCAGTGACCCACTAGCGGGTTCGGTCTCGGATCGCTTTCAATCTCGTTGGGGGCGTCGTCATCCCTTCATGGCGGCGTCCGCGGCACCCATGGGAATTACCTTGTTTCTTCTGTTCTTCCCGCCCTCGGGGATGAGTGAAGTGTTCTATTTTGGGTGGGTTATGTTTTTTGCTATCGCAGTGAGGACTTTTCTTACTCTTTACCATATTCCTCATCTGGCTCTGGGTGCTGAAATGGCGACCGATTACTCAGATCGTAGTGCACTGTTCAGCTATGGATTGTTTTTTGGCGCGATTGCCGGATATGGATTTTGGTTCACCATGCTTACGTTTGTGTTTTCGCCACAACCTGACTTACCTAATGGCATGTACAACGCGGATGGCTATCCTATGATGGCTGGGTCCGCTGGAATCATTGCATTCGTCGCTATCATGTTGTGTGTTTGGGGTACTCGGAGGGAAATCCCAAATCTAGTCCAGGCAATCCCGGCACGAGAATCGCTGAGCATAACCAGGATTTACAAAGAACTAAAAATTGCGTTTTCCAGTCCTTCTTATCGATCAATATTTTTCGGGTTAATGCTGGGAACGGTAGTAGTGTCAGTGGAAGCCGTTTTCACTCCATTTATGGGTATTTACTTCTGGGGGCTCGAAACCGACCAGTTACGCTGGATTGGAATCGGTGTCCTGGTCGGATTGGTTCCGGGCACCATTGCGGGGGCCTACCTCGCACGCGTATTGGATAAAAAAGGGTGTCTATTCATTCCAGCGGCAATTGCTATTACTAACGGTAACGTTCTAATTGTGCTGCGGTTGTTTGAAATATTACCTGAAAACGGGCACTGGTCTATCTTGCCGATGTTGATTGGCTCAAGCTGTCTTGCTGCGTTTGTTGTTCCGGTCATCTATATCACCATCAACTCCATGTTTGCAGACATTTCAGATGAACTTGAACTTGCAACTGGAGAGCGTCAGGAAGGTATTGTTTATTCGGCACGCGCATTTGCAGGTAAGGCAGCAGCAGCTTTGGGGACAGTAGTAGGCGGCTTCGCCTTGGATATTATCGCGTTCCCCAGGAATGCCGTACCTGGCGCGGTGGACGCGGATGTCATCTTCAATCTGGGGTTGTTTCAAGGCCCGCTCACCTCGGTATTCTCGTTGGCCGGGCTAGTACTTTATCTAGGTTACAAGTTGAGCCGGTCACGCCATGAAGAAATAGCGATGGCGCTAGCCCGGAGAAAAGAAGCGTCTGCGATGGTAGATATCGCCGAACCAGAATCAGCCTGATTTACCGTAGCCGAATTGTTGGTTCAACTGTTTTGTTACTGACTGTCCCGGGCGCATTGCAACTCTATCGAAGATGTCCCCATTATTCTCCTTTTAACAGC
>JAPUGI010000089.1 GCA_027292925.1 Gammaproteobacteria bacterium | reverse complement strand
CGTCTCCCGGTTCTGGGTTAAGTTGCGAGGATATGGCTTGTAGCAGCTCGTTTGCGTCGCCCTCAATAGCGAGGTCTGCAACATGTAATCGGTTGAGTGTAGCGGGATCTATATCCAGGTGCAGAAGTTTACCTGGTGGTTTCAGGCTCGCACCACTGCCACCCACCCCAACCTGAAAGCGGGTGCCGATTGCGATTGTCAGTTCACAGTCTTTGAGGTCGTCGTGTAATTGCGTGCTCTGATAGATATTGCCAATGCACAGAGGATGATCTTCGGGAATTACGCCGCGACCGTTTGCTGTAGTAAAAACGGCTGCATTTAGCATCTCCGCAAACTGGATCAACGCGTGGCTTGCCAGGCCTCGAGTCACACCACCACCAGCTATGATGATGCGTTTCTTATGCAGTGCAATTAGTTCTGCTGCCTGCGTTATCAGTGATGGATCAGGCAAGTTGAGGGGTGCCGGAGTAAATTGGCACGTGCTTGCTTCAGTTTTATCATATTGCAGGTTTATGGGGATTTCTACTGCGCCGGGTCGGGGGCAACCCGACAACATATCGTTTGCAACCTGCAGGATGGTAATTTCAATCTGACTTGCGAGCCTTGGAGATTCAGCCCGCCTGGTGACGGTACGTAGCATCGGTAGCTGGTTTTCAGCTTCATGGACATATCCCTGATGTTTACCATAAAACGCGGTTTCTACCTGGCCGGTAATGAGTAATACAGGTGAGGAAGCGAAACTGGCCTCATACAATCCAGTGATGGTATTGGTCGTTCCCGGACCGGTGCTGGCAATGACAACCCCGATCTTCCCGGTTGCCCGCGCGTATCCATCAGCGGCATGAGTGGCGCCCATTTCATGTCGGCTATCAATAATCTTGATACTGCCCTCGCGGTTAATGGCGTCGAATATCGGCATGTTATGAATACTCACAATGCCGAATACATGCTCGACATGCAGCTTTTTCAAGGCAGATACAACGGCATCAGCGCCCGTCATCAGAGGTTCCCTGGGTTCATTTCATGCAGTATGCCGTACCCGCAGATCACGGGCAAAGAGGGAAAATCGGGGATTAAGTAGACCTTCTGGTCGTAGTCCGGCGCTTGCCGCTACGTCGTGACTCCGTTCTTCGCTCAGCTTCGCTGGATTCGCTGCCGGTTCTTCGCTCTTTTTTACGGCGCTCGTCAACTCGGCGGTCGCTGTCACTAGTACGTTTTTCTGTGGTCATTTCCGTATGTGTACCTTCTGCAGTAAACCCAATATTCGTTGTTTTTACCTGCCCGGGTCAAGCCCATATATCGGGTGGGTTGTAAGCAATTTGTAATTTTGGTTTTTCTAGGCGATCTGCTCCAGCTACATCTTGCCCAGATTCAGACATCAACAGGGCTAGTTCCCTGGTATTGAGCGAATCAATTTATGGGCTAACCATCGTAGGTCACCCGATAAATCACATCGGCCGAGTCATCAGAAACCAGGATACTACCATCCGGCAGTTGTAGGATATGTACCGGTCGCCCCCAACTCTTGTTGTTATCAAGCCAGCCGTCGATAAATGTTTCGTAGCTGAGACTGCCGTTCTCTGCCTGGTGTGCCAGTGTGATCCTGTATCCGGTATGACCTGCAGCTTTGCTTCGGTTCCAGGATCCGTGTTCCGGAATGAGTATCTGATTCCGGAACCTTTCAGGAAATTGTTGTCCCGAGTAAAACATCATGCCAAGAGGTGCTACATGTGGGTCCAGTGTGAGTGCGGGTTGTTCGTAGTCATTTGAATTTTTGTTACTGCCAAATTCAGGATCCCTGATGCTGTTACCATGAAAAAACGGATATCCGAAATGTAACCCGGCTTTCGGCGCATGATTCAACTCACAGGGTGGAATGTTATCGCCCATATGATCACGGCCGTTGTCGGTGAACCAGAGTTCATGGGTAACGGGGTGCCAATCAAAGCCGACGGAGTTGCGAATGCCTTGTGCAAAAATTTCCAATGCAGGATTCTCGAAAGATAGATTTGTCCTCAGGATACTGGCAAATCGCTTGTCATCTGAAAGGCACAGATTGCACGGGGCGCCAACTGGAATGTAGAGATATCCGTCAGGTCCAAAGTCGATGAATTTCCACCCGTGATGACGTTTGTCCGGCAGGGAATCAATAACCACCTCAGGTTCAGGTGGACTGGCAACATGTAGGTCGATGTCTCGATAGCGAAGGATGCGATTGACGGCACCAACATATAGATCCTTACCCTTCATTGCCAGACCGGATGGCAGGTTCAGTTTATTGTCGATGGTCAGGACCTTGTCAGCCCGATAATCTCCGTCCTCGTCAATCACCGCATAGACGTTTCCAGCACGGCGACTACCCACGTAGATTACGCCGTTTTCACTACGTGTCATCTGCCTGGCATTGTCAACCTCGGCAAAAACGCTAATAGAAAATCCTGCCGGTAGATTCAATTTTCCTAAAGGTACTGATTTACCGGCCAGGGACAAAGGAACCAGCAACAGGCAAAATGTTATGATGGGATTCCTCATGATGCTAACTGTCCCTCATCCGACTTTTACACGACACGCGTTCACAGTAGCCGATGTTAAGTGATGAACTCAAGGAAGAGATTCAGGCCGCTTATACGCGATTGCTCTCGGAAAAAGGCTACAAGGCCCGGCACTGCCAGCGCTTAATGATAGCTGACATTGCACGCACGATTGGCAATGTCGAGATCAATGATGAAGGGGAGCGGCTGGATGGCCCCAATATCTGCGTCCTGGAGGCGGGTACTGGTACCGGAAAGACCATAGCTTATGCCCTTGCAGCGTTGCCCATTGCCAAAGCACTGGGTAAGCGCCTGGTTATTTCTACCGCAACCATCGCCCTGCAGGAACAGATTGTGTATCGCGACTTACCAGATATCAGGAAGCATGCCGCCCTGGATTTTTCCTTCGTACTTGCAAAAGGTAGAAGACGATATTTATGCCTTTCCCGTCTGGATCTCGCGCTGCAGGAGATGGGCTCACTGAACCAGACATTGGCACTTTATGATGATGAAAGATTTGACCCCGATGAATCTCATCGAGTGCTTTATCAGAACATGATGGAAAGCCTCGGTCGTGGTGAGTGGGATGGAGACCGCGACAATTGGCAGGTTGAAATTGATAACTCCACCTGGTTCAGGGTAAGCACGGATCACGTGCAATGTACCGGCAAGCGATGTTCGCACTACGAGGATTGCTTTTTTTATCGTGCCAGGGAGAGGATTCATAAAGTAGATTGTGTTGTGACCAACCACGATCTTGTGTTGTCCGATATTATGATGGGTGGTGGCGCAGTCCTACCGGCGCCCGAAGATACGATCTATATATTCGATGAAGGTCATCATCTGCCGGAAAAAGCTCGTAACCATTTCTCTAAATTCCTGGCGCTGAATTCCTCGCAAGGCTGGCTGTCACAAATTCCGGCTTCCTTGATCCAGATGACAGCTGAATTACAGGGGATCGGTATTCTTCCCGGTGGACAGGGACAGTTTGAAGACGCTGTCAATGAAGCAATCGCCGGGATTGAACAGATGTATGCATTGTTGGACCCGCTTCAGCAAGATGCAAAGCACGACGAAGACGGTTGGCAATTTCGATTTCCCATGGGTGTGGTGACCGAAGCTATTACCCAGTTGAGCAGTGAGCTGTTGCGATCTTTCACAAGACTATCGAACCTCACAGACAGTTTGGTATCTGCATTGGAAGAACAGATGGGAGATGTCAATGAATTTGATGATAAGAGCTGCGAATACTGGTTACCGGTCATCTCTGCAATTGTGGCTCGAGTGGAATCTGGCGCGGGTCTGTGGGCCAACTACATGCAAATCGACCTGCCCGGGCGACCACCTTTTGCTCGCTGGATTACGTTCCGGGAAGCCAGCAGTCAAAATGGGGTTGAGATAACGTTAAGTGCCAGCCCGATTTCGGTGAGTGACACGCTAGCTGAGTTGCTGTGGTCAAGGACATTTGCTTCTGTCATCACGTCGGCCACACTATCGATGGGTGGTGATTTCAGCCGGTTCCGTGATCAGGCCGGAATTTCAAGTGAAAATTACTTCAAAGCACTACCCAGTCCTTTCAGGTTCCATGAACAGGCGGTGCTGAATGTGCCCGCCATGTCAGTTGATCCCAGAGAAGTTAGCGAGCACACGGAACTAATTTGCCATCTGTTGCCTGACATTCTGAAAGACGAGGTTGGATCGCTGGTGTTGTTTACTTCCTGGCGGCAGATGCTGGCGGTCATCGATGAAATTGATTCGCAGTTCAAAGAAGCCGTGTTGAGCCAGGGGACCTTGTCGAAGGCAGAGATCGTGAGTCAACATAAGAAACGAATCGACAAAGGGGATGCCAGTTGTATTTTTGGTTTGGCCAGTTTCGCTGAAGGTATCGACCTCCCAGGAAAATATTGCGGACATGTTGTGCTGACGAAGATACCGTTTGCGGTTCCCGATGATCCAGTCGGTGCAACATTAAGTGAATGGATTGAATCTGAAGGCGGAAATTCATTCGAGGAAATCATGATCCCTGATGCAGCTCTTAAAATGGTACAGGCATGTGGTCGGTTATTGAGAACAGAGGCAGATGTTGGGCGGATTACGATCCTGGATAGAAGGCTGGTCACGCAGCGATATGGAGCCCGGTTGCTTGATGCGCTTCCGCCATTTCGCCGTGAGTTGGGGAACCGCCGTGAGCCCAAAAATGGATAAAAAAGAGTTTGATGAGCTGGCTTTGGCCAGGGGCATCAGCGACCCTGACTACTATGGTGCAATCCTATCGATAACAGACCAGGTCACGTTAATTAAGGAAACAGACCCGATCATCGTCGGCGTTTCGGGTGCCCCGGGTAGTGGCAAATCGACCCTGGCTGCCATGCTGGTCAATGTCTTACAGCAGGTAGGTGGATTTCGAACCGCCGTGTTGGCATTGGATGATTTTTACAGGACACGGGAGGAGCGGGAGCGAATGGCGATTGATATTCATCCGCTATTTGCGGTACGTGGCGTGCCAGGTACACATGATATGGCGCTCCTGAATAGGGTTATTGAAAGTATCAGGGCCGGTGAGGTCACAATGCATCCGGTATTTAACAAAGCGGAAGATGACCGGGACGAGGAATGGCGAACCGTGGAGCCCCTCGATGTGCTGGTGCTGGAGGGTTGGTGTCTGGGCGCAATACCCCAGGCCGAAAGTTCATTGGCCATCCCGGTTAACGAGTTGGAAGAAACGAGGGATCCGGATGGCAGGTGGCGACGTAGAGTGAACACTGAATTGGCCTCAGCTGATTATCAATGGGCATCTAACTGTGACATCAATACTTTTCTTGCCGTGCCGGACATGGATTCGGTATTCCGTTGGCGCCTGCAGCAGGAACAAAGCCTCTCCCCGGGAGCCAGGGTGATGAATGAAGCTGGCGTCCGGGAGTTCATCATGTACTACGAAAGAATCACCAGGGCGATGCTCAAGGACCTGCCGGGGCGGGTCGAAATCACCTTATTTCTGGATAAGGCGCATTGCCTTATAGGACACCACTAGTTCAGGTTGTATTCAGTGTTGACCCACTATGCTATTCGCCACTCTGTTAAGAAAGGTGATAACAATGAAGGTCAAATTACTCGTCAGTTTTGCACTGATACTGTCCTTTAGCAGCGAAGTATTTGCCTCAAACGTGGAGTATGACTATGCCACGGTGATTGATGCCGAGCCGATATTCAAGACTATCCGCGTGACTACACCACGGCAGGAGTGTTGGGAAGAGGAAGTAACCCGCGATAATGGATACTACGATAATCGATACAGGGATGATCGACATCGTGACGTCAATACTTTGGTTGGGGGTGTCATAGGTGGCGCCCTCGGCAACGCGGTTGGCCACCGCAAGAAAAACAGGCAAGTCGGTACTGTAGTTGGGGCTGTTTTGGGCGCGGTCATCGCAAACGCTTACGCAGCGGAAAAATATCACGATCATCAATATGTCTCCTACGGGTTTGAGAAGAGGTGCCACATGGTCGAAGATATTCATGTTGAAGAACGGATTGTTGGCTATAACGTGAGGTACCGGTATAGCAACGTCACCTATTCGACTCGCACAAAAGTGGATCCGGGTGATACCATCAAGGTTCGAATAGCAATCTCACCGATAATATAGTGTTGACTCAGGAGATTTAGATGGGAGTTTTTGTTGTTCTGGCAATGCTGCTCATTCCACTGGCAGCAACAGCAGTACCTCATGACACGGCTGATATCGTGCCAACTGGTATTTTGTTGGCACAGAAGAGTCCGCAGAACCTATTGCCGAACCAGGGTGCCAGGATCGGTACCAAACAAGCGGCTTCCCGGGTTAAACAAAAGTACCAGAGCAGCAAGATCCTCTCTATCAACCTCATTCGAAGTAAGGGCCCCGCCGTCTATAGGGTTAAAACTCTCTCCGCCAGTGGCGTGGTCAAGTACGTTTATGTTGATGGCACTACAGGCGACGTTTTTGAATAGGACTCCCGCGGATGACCCAACATCTATTGTTAGTTGAAGACGAACCCAAGTTGCGCGAGCAACTCGTTGAGTTGCTCGAAAAAAACCTGTTTACGGTAGACGCATGTGAGGATGGGCAGAGCGGCTTGTACATGGGGCAGAAGTATCATTACGATATTGCAGTCATAGATCTCGGCCTGCCAAAAATTTCAGGAATCGAAGTTATCGAAAGACTGAGGGCAGAAGGCAAGGACTATCCTATCCTGATACTAACTGCAAGAGGGGATTGGAAAGACAAGGTGGATGGTCTGACAGTAGGTGCGGATGATTACCTTGTTAAGCCATTCCATGTCCAGGAATTCCTGGCGCGTCTTGAAGCACTTATTCGCCGGGCCTCTGGTAAACTTAAAACTTCGATCGATTATGGTCCTTTGCATCTCGATACCAGAGGCAAACAGATTGAGGTAGATGGTACAAAGGTGGATTTGACTGCCTATGAATTCAACTTGCTTCAATACTTGATGTTGCGTCCCGGTGAAGTGATATCAAAAAGTGAATTGACAGAACATTTGTACGACCAGGATTTTGACCGGGATAGCAATGTCATTGAAGTGTTTGTTGGTCGCTTAAGAAAAAAAATTGATCCAGGTAATGTACTAAAACCAATAGAAACGGTTCGCGGCCAGGGTTACCGTTTCATACCGGTAGATGCTTGAACAAACCCTATTCCCTACGAGCAAGACTCTTAATCTCTGCCGCACTGGTTCTCATGGTGTTTCTGGGATTAATGGGGTTCGTGCTGGATAGAGCGTTCCAACAGAGTGCCGAACAGGCGGTGCAGGAAAAGCTGCTGATTCATATTTATGGTCTGCTGGCAGTAAGTGATGAAACTGATGGCGAGCTGTTTCTTCCTGACGAGCTTCAGGAACCGCAATTCAACAGTCTCGGTACCGGTCTTTACGGACTCGTGATGGCGGCAGAAGGGCAGGAACTCTGGCAGAGCCCATCCTCGCTTGATTTACAACTTAGTCCCGAAGTCAAGGTTGCCCTACAGGCGAACCTCGAATCTGGTGTGCAGAGATTTGGGCGCTTACAGGAAAACAACAAGGAAAGCAGTCAGGATTCATTGTTCTATCTGAGTTACAAAATTTTGTGGCAGGGTGCCGGTGACGAAACGACGCCCTATGTCTACATTGTTCTCGAAAATATGAAGCCCTATAACAAGGAAATTGCGGGGTTTCGTAACAGCTTGTGGGGTTGGTTGGTGGCAGTGGTGGTTGTGCTGATCATGGTTCAAGCCGCCATCATGTACTGGGGTTTGAAGCCTTTGGACAGCCTGGCGGACGACCTTAAAGCAATTGAAGATGGTAATCAGGAATATCTGCAGGGCGAGTATCCGGCAGAAATTCACGGTGTTACCCATAACCTCAATCTGCTGTTATCGAGTGAGAGACAGCAGCGCGAGAAATACAGAACAACACTGGCCGACCTGGCTCATAGCCTGAAAACTCCGCTTGCGATATTGCAGGGTGCACCTGCAGACAATATCAAGGAAACACTGGATGAGCAGATTACCAGGATGAATGAGATTGTCTCTTATCAGCTGCAACGGGCAGTCACAAAGAGTTCTTCCCTTATTCGGAAATCCATTGAAGTTAAACCAATTGTGGGCAAGTTAGTGAATGCGATTGCCAGGGTTTATGAGGATAAGGGTGTCGATATCGAAACCAACCTCATGGATTGCAATTTTTTTGGCGACGAACGAGACTTAATGGAACTGTTGGGCAATGTGCTGGACAATGCCTACAAGTATGGAAATAGCAGGGTGAAACTAGGGTTAAGTACTCCCAGCGGACATGGAGGGGACCTCGTTATCGTTATAGAGGATGACGGTGAAGGAATCGCAGACGCCGACCGGAAAACTGTCCTCCAAAGAGGCGAAAGGCTGGATACGAGGGAGGCTGGACAAGGAATCGGTCTCGCCGTGGTCAATGAAATTGTTGATCGTTATGGTGGGGAGATTACGCTGGACGGATCGATTCTTGGTGGTGTGAGGGTCACTATTAGGCTTCCCTGATTTTTGTAGAAGAAAACGCGTTCTTTATCACTGATTCCGCTTTGTCAAAACGCATTTTGAATTCTTTCTCACCATGTTGAATCGGTCCCATGCAATACCAATGTTCTTGCAGCTCTGCAAGCTGTTCGACAACAGTGCGGTCTTCCTTGATACCTTTAGAAAGTTGTTTGTCCAGTCGCTCAACCTGCAATTTCATTCGGATACCTTGAGATGATTCGGGAGAACTGATGTGGGCAAGCATTTCCATTTTTACGCAGATCTCTTCAATTTGTGTAGCTTTAGCGTATTGGATGTCACCGCGTTGCGCTTGCTCGAAGCGTATGTTGATGACCTCCGCAAGTTTTTGCGGCAGATCCAGAACGCCCACCCATTGTGTTGCGATGGATTTTTC
>JAPUGI010000088.1 GCA_027292925.1 Gammaproteobacteria bacterium | reverse complement strand
CTAAAAAACGTTAAAGGCCAAAATATTACCCAAAAAGCAAAAAGGCTGTAGGCGGCCAAACAATTGCCGCCCGCCTGATGTTCAGGGTAAAGTAGCAGGGGAAGGGGTGTTTATTTTACTTACACTCGAGATAGGTCAATCACGAATATCTACTTTTTACTAATGAATCTGCTAAATCAGTTTTCCGTAGCGACGCCAACAACGACGGCGGTAGAACAATTATAAATAGATGTTTCAGTACCCAGACACCAAACAGTATCATTGTTCCTGAATGGTCGATACACAGGTGTTGCTCCTTCATTACTGTTACAAAAACATCGACCACATGCGCTTTTACCGCAACAATCATTGTAAGAAATAATGTAATTCTTATTGTCATGCGGATTTCGGCAAGTGCCTATCCAGGTAATGGCAGATGCTTCTGTCCCGGGTGGGCAGGAACTCTCCGAGCCACCGCAACAACTGCATAATGCTCCGTCAATGGCACAATATCGCCAGTAATCGCAACTTTGCTGATCATCCGTCAGTAGATTCTTGTCTGTACTTTTTGGTCCCGCTGCACGGGCAACCGGTAATAACGGAATAGCTGCCACACCAACTAAATATGAACCCAGCCTGGTAAGAAAACTGCGACGTGAGGTCATCTGCGCAACTTTCCTGGCACCATTTTCAGAAAATTTATCAACCCATTGCATAGTAAATAATCCTATCAGCTAGTGAATATTGTTAAGGTATTTGTAACAAGGTTGGATCAGCTTCAATACCTTCCATGGAACGAAGCTTAACACCGGACACTGCATCGTAAATATCCAGATATTTATCGTAAATCACACTGCCAAATAACAGGGGTCTGTTATCTTGTGTAACCTGAATAGAGAGAAATGGACGCTCTAATTCTATACGTTTAATTCGCTTTTTCGTTTCTATATCGTATACCCATATTTCAATACCAGGATCTTTATAAGTATCCGCGCCACCCTGATGCATCAGGCTATAGAGTAAACCTTTCTTTTGATGAAGAGCAGCATGTTGAAAGCCCCCGATTTTCCAATTATTGTTCCTCTCGTTTTCGTCAACGAGTGTCCACTTCTGCTCGAAAACCGGATCACCATTGGAAAAATCAATAGGCTGAACATTGCCATTCACTGAAATAAATAACCACTTTGCTCCGTAACGAACAGCTTTCTCCGTCAGGGGATCTTCGTCCGGATTAAAAAAAGGTTTAGTTTGTTTACGGGAGTCGACCGAACCATTTTTGCCCAGTTTTATATGCAGCAAACTACCATTAGCACACAGGGAGAAAAATTGTCTGGGGCCGGAGGGATATACCAGCGCGCAGCCACCGCTGGGTTCTTCTTTGACAAACTTTCGTTTTTTAACATCGACAATACTGAGACTCATCGCCGGCGTAAAATTAAAAACGACAAGAAATTGATCATTGTCCGTAAGCGCTGAAATATTGGGTATCCCGGCGGCAAGATAGTGCTTGGCTGGAATGACGATTTCATGCTGAGGAGCCATGTTCTCCTTGTCATAAATGGTAACTACATCGGTGCGCTCGCCACGTGATGCGCGGGAATAATAAGTTTCAACGGCATACAGCTCATTCGCAGTTTTTCTCGGAATTACCAGGTGTTCATGCCAATAGCCATGACTCATGGTGCCTTTTACTGACGCGGTGTCTCCATCAATTAAAGTGGTACGCCCATAACGCGCGCCAGAAAGATGATTCACAATAAACCAATGCTCCGGCCATATTGCGGGTAATGTTTCGGTAAAAATCGTTTCTGGCTCTATCTCGGCTGATATGAGAGAGGGAAAAAAGATAAATAGTAAATAAAAGATAGAGTGACAGTAAACACTACTTTTCATTGCCGTTTTTCCTCATTGTTTTATAACTTCCTCGGGAATGTTCCCGATGTAACAAATCGTGCGGTAGTGAATACATTTTAAGGGAGTCTAAACCGTCATTAATGCCATTCATAATAACAGCGCAGACCCTGCTTATCCATGCCTCCCTACTTTTGAAAAACTCTTAATCAATCAGTTGCATATCTCGACGGACTCAATCAAAAATTGCCACGACTACGCCAGTTTTTCAATCTGACACATCAAACCTTTCAGGTTGGTCGCTCCCATACCCGGATCCAAAGGACCGGCATCGTTAGGCAACACATTAATATTGGAGCTAAGCTGTTCTTTCGCGTCGGTTCTGTCTTTTTCGGGAAACCACCAGCCAGGCGGCGGCCAAACAATTGCCGCCCGCCGGATGTTCAGGGTAAAGTGGCAGGAATAAGGGTGTTAGTTCTACTTGTATTCTGTCCGCTTTGGGTCGATAGCGGACCTTCAACCAGGGGCTTCCCTAATGTCCGCTTTCGGGGGTAAAGCGGACGTTAAGAATAGTCAAAATTGTGCTCTGCAATAGTCCGCTTTGTGCCAGGAGCGGTCGTTTATGGAAATCACCCTAAAGCAGACATTGGGCCCAAAACAGCCTATATCGCTCCTCTCACGTTTATCTGCAAATGTAAACGTGACCATGTTTCATACCATACTATTTTTACAATGCGCATTATTGCCGTCATCAACGACGCTGCTGTCATCCGGAATATTCTCATGCACCTGCACCTGTGGGAACCGAAACCGGAACAACCGAACCATCCCGCACGTGACCCGTCCTGGCCGGCCAATACCACCATCCCACTCACCTATCATCCCGTTCCCGACATTGCCTAAAGGGATTTAGGCAAGGGGCGTGAGCACGACCACATGGACGTGGGAGGTAGAACGAATCAGGAGACAGAGTCGGGGAGCGGAAGCTTCGCTTGAGCGGCCCGGCAACAACCCCGCTCGTCTACAATCGTCTCCATTTGCTCCTTATGCCACCGATAACTACGTTTCACCGGCAAGCGCCCCGGTTTGGTTTGAAGTCTGCCGGGGAAAACTGGAGAATGAACTGATTGAAGAGGAGCTTTTCTTAATTCACGACTTCAGAACGGCCACAGTAGAGATTCCATTTCCTATCCATTCACCACTACTTGTACTTGATACAGACCGATTTCAACTCTGTATACAGATCAATTACCGTCTTGCCCAGTTCGCGTCCATATCCCGACTGCTTGAACCCACCCCACGGCATATTGGGGTCGAGCAGGTTGTGACAATTAACCCAGACGGTTCCTGCAGTGACTCTTTCGATCATTTGATGGGTGGTGCGCACATTCTCCGTCCATACGCTGGCGGCAAGACCAAATGTCGTGTCGTTGGCGATGGCAACGGCTTCATCAATATCATCAAACATGGAGCAACATAAAACCGGGCCAAATATTTCCTCCTTCACAATCTGCATATCGTGATGGGTATTGGCGAAAATTGTGGGCTCCACGTAATAACCTGAGTGATCAATGGTAGAGCCGCCGGTGATCAATTCGGCACCTTCCTCTCTCCCCAGTGAAATATACCCGGACACCCGGTCAAACTGTGCCTGGGAAACCAGCGGTCCCATTTGAGTGGTTTCCGCAAGTCCGGGCCCCAACCGCAGCGTTTTTGCAATGTTGGCAACCCCTTCAACGATTTGCTCATAGGCCTTGCGTTGCACAATAAGGCGAGAACCGGCACAGCACACCTGTCCCTGGTTAAAGAAAATTGCATTGGCCGCGCCAAGAATAGCTTCTTCCATATTGGCATCGTCGAAGACTATAGTGGGAGACTTGCCACCCAGTTCCAGTGAAACACGCTTTATATCTTCCGCAGCATTCTTACCAATAATCTTGCCAACTTCCGTGGAGCCGGTGAAGGCGATCTTGTCCACCAGCGAATGTTTTACCAGCGCATCCCCTGCAGTCTCACCGCGGCCAGTCACAATATTCACTACGCCATCGGGTACACCGGCTTCCTTGATCAATTGCGCCAGGCGCATTGCGGTAATAGAAGTTTCTTCCGCAGGCTTTAAGACCACCGTGCAACCGGTAGCAAGAGCCGGTGTGATTTTCCAAACCGCCATGGCCAAGGGAAAATTCCAGGGCACAATGCCTGCCACAACACCCACCGGTTCCCGGCGAGTATAGGTTTGAAACTTGTTTTGCTGAAATTCAGGCATAGAAACCTGAAAGGTTGAACCTTCGAGCTTGGTCGCCCAGCCAGCGACGTAGCGGGCAAAGGCAACTGAACCGGCCTTTACATCAATGGCGCGAGCAAAGTGCAACATCTTGCCGTTATCCAGGGATTCCAGTTGTGCCAACTCCTCGCCATTCTTTTCAATGAGATCCGCAAGGTCCAGGAGCAACTTTTCACGACGTGCGGGGATCATGTCTCGCCATTCTGGATTCTCAAATGCCCGGCGCGCCGCCTGTACCGCGTGGTCAATATCTTCAGCAGTGGAATCAGGAATAGCCGAAATAACATGCGCCGTGGCCGGATCAATGACGTCTATGGTGGCGCCATTACTGGCATTCATCCATTCACCGTCAATAAAATTCCGATGTTCCTGGTCCAGGAACTGTCTTGGCGTGGCATCTAAGAGTTCAAGGGTGGAGGCGGGTGCTTGAATGGATACTGGCAATTGTAATCTCCTGTCTGAATTGAATGTAGTGTTGATTAATACTAAAAAAGCAACACGTCGCTGGTTACCTGACAATGTATCGCATGCAGCGCCATATGAATATACAAATCGATACCCTCTCCCTTCTAAATAATCGTTCTCGTTGATTCTGAAGTTTCAGGCGGCTGATCGTATCCGTCTGAACAAACGCGGGGAATTCTGAAAAAAAACCACACTGACTGCGTTTCAGTCGCTGCAGCGAGTAATCAAAAGCAAGCAGTGCCACAGTTATCTGGTTTTTTTATTGCGATACATGGCCCTATCCGCCTTGTCGATCAAGGTGTGGATATCTTTCGCATCATCCGGGTAGAACGCAATGCCGATACTGGCAGAGATACTCAGGGGCCCCATTCGGTAATTATCTGCACCAACAGGGAATCATTTATTCTTGCCATAATTTCGTCCACGCACAAGGTAGAATTAAGATCCGGAATCACGAGGCAGAACTCATCTCCACCCAGCCGGGAAACCAGGTCTGTTTCACACGCATATGCCGACAGACGGGCGCTAATTTCCTTCAGAACCGCGTCGCCCGCAGCATGCCCGTGAGTGTCGTTGATGGGTTTGAACTCATTCAGGTCCAGGAAAAGCACAGCCAGTTTATTGTTGAATCGCTTGCAACGAGCCACAGCCTGTTCGAGGAAAGCCTCCAGATACAGACGATTATGCAGACCTTCAAGGGGTCGTGGAAGGCCTGCTGCATCAACTGATTTCTCTGTTCACAACCAGATCCGTGTTAAAGCCCGCGATGCCGAGGGCAGGAAACAATTGGCCTGTTACATGATCCGCAATCCCTTCGCTCTGGAGAAGATGACCTATGACAAGCAAACCGGGATGGTCATCTACCGCTCAAAGTTCCATGCCAGCCTGAAACGCAACTACCAGCTCCTCCCCGCCGTACAATGGCTCACATTACTACTCGCCCACATCCCGGATAAATACGAGCACCTCATACGCTACTACGGCTGGTACAGTAATCGGGCCCGGGGGGAGAGAAATACCGACCCAGGTACCGCCACTGGCACCAATACCCTGGTACTGGATGAAACGCCTGCTGACCGAAAGTCAAAAGCAAACTGGGCAAGGCTCATTCAGAAAGTCTACGAAGTCGACCCGCTGGAATGCCCCAGATGTAGAAATATATTATATTGATAAATTTAGAATAACTAAAACATGATAACGAGACAGCGACTCTCTATTATCATACTATCGAACGTCCGCTTTTAATTGTTCAGTGTGTGCTCAATGTCCGCTTCGGGTCGGAAGCGGACCTTAAACCAAGGGCTCCACGAACGTCCGCTTACGGGGGTATAGCGGACATTAAAAACAAGCAAAATTGTGTTCTGCTAACGTCCGCTTTGTGCTGTGATTTCAACTGATCGACGCAACACTTTATTCTTAGAAGAAAGAAGGAGTGTTGTC
>JAPUGI010000087.1 GCA_027292925.1 Gammaproteobacteria bacterium | reverse complement strand
TGGCGCAGAAAGACGATGACGCTCTGAAACCTCGCGTTACGTTGCCTGGTCGTTGCATCTTTGAGTTCAGCCAATAACTTCACGTTGTTTTCAGCATCCGAGGCGCGCGGTCCTGCATATCTGGAAGAGTGTATTCCCGGTGACCCCTTCAGGTAGTCCACTTCCAAACCAGAGTCATCTGCGATGGCGGGCAAGTTACACAACTTTGCAGCGTGCCTGGCCTTTATAATGGCGTTCTCGACAAAAGTCAGGCCGGTTTCTCGTGCAGCCGCTACCCCGAAATCACCCTGGAAAACCAGATCGAGTGAGGAGGGTAGCACGGAGATCAATTCGGCAAGCTTGTGTTGGTTACCGCTGGCAAGAACAATCCGCATTAGTTGTAGCGTCGCATGAAATTTAGTTCGTACTCCAACTTTGTGTTGGCCGGGTTATCGTGAGCTTCTTTGGAAGCATTTTGCGGACTTCCATGAGTTCTGCCTCTCGGTAATTTGCTCCGCAAAAACCTGCCAGGGCATGTTTCACTCCGTGAAGCCATGTCCTAGAGCCCCAGAATCAAACCCCCCGGTATGCCCAACATTCTCGCCATGGGCTTAATAACTAGGAAATTGTCAATCAGCGAAATGAAAACAAATACCAGGATGATAGAAAAATCAATGCCACCCATGGGTGGCAGCAATTTACGGGCAGGTCTACAAAGGGGCTCGGTCAATTGATTGATCAGGGTTAGAACCGGGTGATTGGAGTAGGGCGCAATCCAACTTGAGATGACCATGATCAAAAGTGCGAAGAAGTAGATGTCAAAAATAATTGAAAACATACCCAGAAATACCCAGGCAATATATTCAGGCAGGAAGGGGTATCCACCCACGATCAGCATCACCAGAATAACAGCTATAAGTTGGACGATAAATGCAACTGTCAGTGTAGCAAAATCGACTCCACGAACCGTAGGTAGTACCCTTCGCAGCGGTTTGATGGCCGGGTCAGTAATCTTGACAATTCCCTGGCAGAGGGGATTGTAATAATCCACTTTACATACCTGCATCAGGAAACGCAGCATGATCAGGATGAAATAGATGCCAAAAAAAGTCTGGATCAGATAAACCCCGGCGTTCGTAAAATTTTCAGTCATGTAGTTCCCGTTCTCGGACAGTCTCCTATGTATCTACGTTTGATTATAACCGAGTCAATAATCTATCACTGACCAGCTTGACTCGCTCCCTAAATGTCGGAGAGTTCTTCCGATCGTTTCCTTGCCGCTGAAACGGCATCAGCAAATATGGTTTCCAATCCTCTTTCCTCAAGAATAGTGAGTGCAGCAGCTGTTGTTCCACCTGGAGAAGTTACTTTTTTCCTCAGTTCTCCGGCCGAATGACTGCTTTGCAGTGCCATTTCAGCAGCACCGAGAGCGGTTTGCAAAACCAGTTGTCTGCTGGCGTTCAGGGATAGTCCCTCTGCCTCGGCCGCGAGTTGCATAACCTCGATGACATAAAAAAAGTACGCAGGTCCGCTCCCTGAAATAGCAGTGACTGCATCGAGGCTGCTTTCTTCATCGAACCAGAGGGTTTCGCCGATGGCCGAGAGAATAGTATTGGCCGTTTGCCGTTGCTCGTTGTTCACAGAATTTGATGCGAATAAACCGGTCATTCCTTTTCCTACCAACGACGGCGTATTAGGCATACAGCGAACTACTGCCGGGTTTTCCAGCCATGATGCGAGCGAGCCGGTTGTGGTCCCAGCCGCGACGCTGATAAAAAGCTTGTCAGAGGTTATTGAAGCAATCTCCTTAGCCAGCGACTCCACGATATCCGGTTTTACACTGATGATGATGACATCTGCGTTTGAAGCGGCGGAGAGATTGTCGGTTGTTGTATTGACACCCCGGGAATTCAATTCGTTCAACTGACTTTCCATAGGGTCCGACGCCCAGATATCTGCCGGGTTGGATCCATTGTCAATCAGTCCACCGATGATGGCTTGGGCCATATTGCCTGCGCCCATAAAGGCCAGTTTAGTCATTGTGATTCCTTCTTGTGGGTTTATTTTTCATAAGTGCGCGCTTATGGCTGTTTACAAGTGCCGCTCATGGCTGTTTATTAAAGTGCCGCTCATGGCTGTGGCGATTAGTGGCGTTCGCCGAAAATTGCGGTACCAATCCTGATCCAGGTAGCGCCGGCAGAAACTGCGGCCTCAAGATCAGCGCTCATGCCCATCGAAAGTTCGTCGAACCCGGGCAAACAAAATTGCCGTTGAATTGATGATAGAAGTTCAGCCAGTTTTACAAAATTCGCCCGTTGTCTTTTTACATCGTCGGACTTTTCCGGAATTGCCATCAATCCGCGCAAACGAAGATGGTCAAACTGCAATGTAGATTCTACCAGCGCTGGCAGGTCATCCTCGTTAACGCCGTTTTTATCGGGTTCGCGATTCACGTTGACCTGCAGCATGATGTTAAGTGGTAAGGCTGATTCTCCCCGTTGTGCGTTCAGTCTCCGGGCAATCTTCTCACTCGCCACGGTGTGGACCCAGTCGAAATGGGTGGCGATTTCACGAGTCTTGTTTGATTGGATAGCACCGATATAGTGCCAGGTGGCATCGGGAACCACAGAAATCTTCAACAGGGCGTCTTGCAGATAATTCTCTCCGAAATCAGATTGTCCCGCGTCGATCGCCTCGCGCACCATACTCGACGGTTTTGCTTTGCTGACGGCGAGAAGTTTCACGGACCCCGGATTTCGGGAAGCCGTAGCGCAGGCATCGTTGATACGTGCCTGAACGCGAAGGAGATTGTCTTTGATGCTGCCCATAGAAATGAAAGTGTGGTTTATTCCTGTGTTCGATACTACTATTAGCGAGTTCCTATCCAGATCCAGGCATTGTGGGGGCTAGTTCCTTTCATTATCTAGTATTTTCGGACTGTAGTGACGGACAGGAACTGGTCAAGACCTCACAGGTAATGGCCTGCGTTGCGAATAAGAATCGGGGTTGTATCAAAAAAGTGACTGATTGAACAGGTAACGAGCAATGGATATTACGGAACTTCTGGCATTTAGTGAAAAACAAGGCGCGTCAGACCTTCATTTATCAGCAGGACTACCACCAATGATTCGGGTTGATGGCGACATTCGACGAATCAATCTCCCTGCTCTTGATCACAAGGAAGTGTATTCACTCATTTACGAGATTATGAATGACAAGCAGCGCAAAGATTATGAGGAGTTCTTTGAATGTGACTTCTCGTTTGAAATACCCGGGGTTGCTCGATTCCGTGTCAATGCCTTCAACCAGAACAGGGGGGCGGGTGGCGTCTTTCGAACCATCCCAGCCAAGGTATTGTCCATGGATGAACTGGGCATGGGGGAAATATTCAGAAATATCTCTGAGATACCTCGTGGCATGGTTACGGTGACTGGACCCACGGGATCTGGAAAAAGTACCACGCTTGCAGCCATGATGGATTACATCAACGACAATCGATACCAGCATATCCTGACAGTTGAAGATCCCATCGAGTTTGTGCATGAGAGTAAAAAGTGCCTGGTGAACCAGCGAGAAGTACACCGGGATACGCTTGGGTTCAACGAAGCACTACGTTCTGCATTACGCGAGGACCCGGATATTATTCTAGTGGGTGAAATGAGGGACCTGGAAACTATTCGTCTTGCCCTGGAAGCGGCAGAAACGGGGCACATGGTTTTTGGCACACTTCATACTTCATCTGCGGCAAAAACCATAGACAGGATTGTTGATGTGTTTCCGGCGGCAGAGAAAGCCATGGTTCGGTCCATGCTGTCTGAATCACTGGCGGCAGTTGTTTCGCAGACACTGCTGAAGAAGGTGGGTGGTGGCAGGGTTGCTGCACATGAAATTATGTTGTGTACGCCAGCGATACGGAACCTGATCAGAGAAGATAAGGTTGCCCAGATGTATTCTGCCATCCAGACTGGTGGTCAATTAGGCATGGTAACCCTGGATCAGTGTTTGAAGGGCTTAGTGGAAAAAAATATCATCACCAAGGAACAAGCCCAGGAAAAGGCAAAGATGCCAGATGATTTCAAATAGCACTAGCAAGCCGGGAATAATTCATGATTGATTTCGATAAATTACTCAAGGTGGTTGTGGACAAGCAGGCTTCCGACCTGTTTATTACATCAGGATTGCCGCCGTCCATTAAGGTCGATGGCCGCATGATGCCCATGTCGAAAACCACATTGACGCCTGAACAGGCCCGGGAAATGGTCCACTCAACCATGACTGAGGCACAAATTCAGGAGTTTGAAGTTGAGCGTGAATGCAACTTCGCGATCCACTCGCCGACAGCTGGACGGTTCAGGGTAAGCGCCTTCTACCAGCGAAATTTCGCTGGTATGGTGCTGCGGCGAATCGAAAGTCATATACCCAGTTGTGATGACCTAATGCTGCCGGAGGCGATCAAGGATCTAGCGATGACCAAGCGCGGATTGATTATTTTTGTCGGCGCAACCGGTACTGGTAAATCCACTTCGCTGGCTTCAATGATTGGTCATCGCAACGAGATGAGCAAGGGCCACATTATCACCATCGAAGATCCGATTGAATTTATTCATGAACACAGGGGTTGCATGGTGACACAACGGGAAGTTGGCGTGGATACACCCAGCTTTGAAGTGGCCCTGAAAAATACACTCCGGCAAGCCCCTGATGTCATCATGATTGGTGAGATTCGAACCCGGGAGACCATGGGCCATGCCGTCGTCTTTGCAGAAACGGGGCACCTGTGTCTGGCCACGTTGCACGCAAATAATGCCAACCAGGCGCTGGACAGAATTATCAACTTTTTCCCGGCGGACAGGCATACCCAGGTATGGATGGACCTGTCATTGAACCTGAGGGGAATGATAGCCCAGCAATTGGTACCCACCGTGGATGGCAAAGGCCGTCGTGCTGCGATTGAAATTTTGATTAATACACCGCTGGTTGCAGATCTGATCAAAAAGGGGGATGTTCATGCCCTGAAAGAAGTGATGACCAAGTCCACCGAGCAGGGAATGCAAACATTCGACCAGGCTTTGTATCGGTTATATTCGGCAGGCGATATCAGTTACGACTCTGCACTGGCATCGGCGGATTCTGCCAATGATTTGCGCCTGATGATCAAATTGTCCGGAGAAGAACCGTCAGAGATGAGTGCCGCCACGTCGACATTGTCGATGGAGTCCACCGAAGACGATCTGGGAATATAGCTGGTTGCGAAGCAACTAGCCCCGTCAAAGTCTTAATCTAGGCAAGAACTAGCTAGTTCCACTCAGGAAATTAGTTATGAAAACAATCAGTTACGAAGGAACTAGCCCACTCGAAGTCTGAATCTAGACAAGAGCTAGCCTAGCTAGTTCCAGTCCAGAAATCGTTCGGGTCACCGTGCCGGGTGTCTCCTTGCCGCACCAGCGTAAGACTCGGCGTCCCCACCCGTCCATGGGGTCTGAGCCTCAGCCGGGCGCAAGTGATGGAACTTACTCTGAAGATTTTCTGGACAGGAACTACCTAGCCGGTTTTCAGAATTTTCCCAGGTTCCCTAATTACGAAAAAAAGATTCAAGAATCAGTTTTGCAGCGACATGGTCGATGGGTTCGTTAGATGGTTGCTCCTGTTTTGCCTCAAATGATGTCAGCCGTTCGTCCGTCATCTCAAAAGGAATGTGGAATCTGCCGTTGAGTTTGCGCCCGAATTTTTCGGCGAGGTGAGACATTTTACTGCTGCTTGCATCCATATTAAGGGGCAGGCCGACGACAAACAGTATCGGTTGCCATTCATTAATTAACTTTTCAATTTCAGACCAATCTGGAATGCCGTCGGTCGCCTTGAGGATAGCGATCGGGGTTGCTGTTTTTATGATGGCCTGCCCAACCGCTATTCCAATCTTGCTCAGCCCGAAGTCAAAGGCCATGACCAGTTCGTGGCGAGTCCTAGCCATGACCCGAAGTGGGCCCGATTAAATTCAGGTCAATGCCCATAATGCTGGCCGCCGCCTGTGGTTTCGTCCGATGATTGCTGGAAAAAAGGATGTCACGATTGAATGGTGTCACCAGCCAGGCATCAGCCAATATTTCCCCTTCCAGTTGCCCTGCTCCCCAACCGGCATAACCGATGATGGCAAGCAAATGCTCAGGCGAATCTTCACTCGCAAGATCAGAAATCAACTCAGGTGAAGTAGACAGGGTAGTTTCCGGGTTAACCACAAGCGAATTCTGGTAATGTTTGTCAGGTGTGTGCAGAAAAAAGATTCGATCCTGTTCGACTGGTCCGCCTTCCAGTAGAGCCACACTGTGTTGCACTCCTTCGAGTTCCGGAAAGATGTCCTGCAACTGAATATCTACCGGATTATTGATAACCAGGCCAAAAGCGCCGTCCGCATTGTGATCGATAAGGAAGGTTACGCTGGCATGGAAGTAGTCGCCCTTGAGCGCGGGCATGGATACCAGGAATTCGCCTTTCAGATACTGGCTAGTCAACTTAAAAACTTCTCAGAGAGCTGTTTTTGCGGAATTGCCAGGTGCGGATGATTTCAAGCACATCTGTAGTCTGGCGTAAATCGTCTGGAAATGGTGCGAAGGGGGCCGCGAGACGGACAATACGTAATGCCGCATCATCCAGAATACGGTGACCGGAGGTTTCCAGCAGAGCCACTTCGCTCAGAGAACCATCCGGCAGAATTGCCACCATTAGCCGTAAGCTGCCATAGAGTTTTCTTCGCCGTGCCTGTTCCGGATAATTCAGGTTTCCGATGCCTTCAATTTTGCGTCTCCAGGAGTTGAGATAGAAGGCGTCGTTACTGGAAGCTGTGGAAAGGCTAGTTAGACGCTTAATTCGTGGCCGTTTAGCGTATATCTGGCGTTGTCTGTCGAGCCTCGCCTCCAGGCTGGCAATTTCCAGGCTTCGTTCCAGTAGTGATTTCTTGTTGGGATCAACAACATCAGCTGGATTGGGGGTCTTCAGGCGGGCACCCACAGTTGCAGTTCGATCATTCTTTCCCCTAGTGGTAACAACTGGCTTTTGCTGTCGTTCATTTTTTGGCGCGGTCCTGAGACGGTGCTGTGGGGTTGTTTCGCGGATAGTCGTATCGTGGAACTCAGCCCTGGTTGGTGATGTAGTGAGCGCTTTTTCCTCCAGGGTACCGCTTCCAAGTTGGTTGAACTGTGCCAGGAAGTCTGCTTTATCGGGCCGGTTTTTACTGCGATGCTGGGCGAGGGTAACTTCCATCGTACGCGCCGATTGTTTGTTGGCAATGTAGGTGAACGTGACACCAAGAATGATAGCAGCGTGAATCATGATGGCGAGGAATGTAGTGAAACTTAGCCTGTCACCAGGAGTAATTACAGGGTCGAGTGCCGTCATCAGCTGGAGAGAATTTCTTGTTCGATAAAGTTCATGTAACTCCCTGCGATATTAAGGTCAAAAGCGTTATCGAGCTCGCGAATACAGGTAGGACAAGTCACATTTATTTCAGTCAGATAGTCACCGATTATATCAATTCCAACAAAATAGAGCCCTTTTTCTCTGAGAGCAGGCCCGACCTGCTGACATATCCAGTGGTCACGATCATTCAATTCGCGGCCAATACCTTCTCCTCCAGCGGCAAGATTACCGCGGGATTCTCCTGATGCAGGCACACGTGCGAGACCAAAAGGAACAGCTTCGCCATTAATAAGCAGAATACGGGTATCACCATTCTTGATTTCAGGGATGTATTTTTGTGCCATAGCTTGCTGTCGGCCATGATTCGTCAGGGTCTCAATGATTACACTGAGATTGCTGTCCTCTGGCTTTACGTGAAATATTGAAGTGCCACCCATGCCATCCAGGGGTTTGTAGATCACGTTCCCATGAGCTTCATGGAATTTTCGTAGAATGGAAGGATCACGACTGACGGTGTGTGGGGGGCAACAATGAGCAAATTGCAGGGCAAATAACTTTTCGTTGCAATCGCGAATGCTCCCCGGTCGGTTGAGCACGGGAGTCCCGGCAAGTTCCGCCATCTCTAGCAAGTAGGTGGAGTACACATATTCCATGTCGAAGGGTGGATCTTTGCGCATTAAAACGGCGTTAAGATTAGAGATGGGCAGATGTTGCGATTCGATGATTTCGTACCACTGCTGGGGATCGTCAAACACCTTAACATGGTGGCGGTAGGTATAGACTTGACCCTCTTGGATATACAAGCCACTCTGCTCAATGTGATAGATTTCCCAGCCCTTATCCTGTGCTGCAAGCATCATCGCCAGGGTGCTGTCTTTCTTGGGATTTATTGTTGCAATAGGGTCCATAACGACCCCGAGTTTTGTTACCAAATTCAACTGACCTCTCTAACAGGTATAATTGTATGAACCAACGCAATTGAGGCCTTAAGTCCAGGCCCGAAACGCGCAGTAAGTGGGGACATATTGTAAACTAGAAACCACGGCATTGTGGTGAAATTCCTTTAGTTGTCGGGTACTTATGGATTGAGTTTAACAACTGTGTTACAAAAAGCGGTGCAACTTACGGGCAGTAATGCACTTTTATTGATACTGGCGGGAAACGTAGTTAATTCAGGATAGATCTATGGCCGACAATTTTGAAGGTGTCAAGGTAATGGTTATTGATGATAGCAAGACCATTCGAAGAACCGCTGAGACCCTTCTCTCCAAAGCTGGTTGTGAAGTGATTACTGCAACGGACGGATTTGACGCCCTGGCCAAGATAGCAGATACACAACCTGCAATTATTTTTGTTGACATCATGATGCCGCGACTAGATGGCTATCAGACATGCGCTTTGATAAAGAATAACAGCACTTATCAGAATACTCCTGTAATTATGCTATCCAGTAAGGACGGTCTTTTTGATCGAGCAAAGGGGCGTATTGTCGGTTCCGACCAGTACTTAACCAAACCGTTTAGCAAAGACGAGTTGCTAAGCGCTATCCGGGATCACGTGAAAGTCGATTGATGTTTGGAGAGCAATGATGTCAAAAGTACTGGTAATAGACGATTCGCCCACAGAGATCTTCCAGTTCAAGTTAATGCTAGAAGGGCTCGGTCATGAAGTCATTACTGCTGAAAATGGTCAGGATGGTGTTGCCCTCGCAATAAGGGAACAACCTGACTTGGTGTTGATGGATATTGTGATGCCTGGCATGAACGGCTTCCATGCGACCCGACAGATATGCAGAGGCGCAAAGACGCAACACATTCCGGTTATCATCGTAAGTAGCAAGGATCAGGAAACGGATAAGGTATGGGGCGAGAGGCAAGGTGCTAAGGGTTATGTCACCAAACCGGTAGACACCACAGAACTGGTCGCCATGATGGGGCCATTGTTATGAAGGATAAAGTCTGATGGACTATATCACTCCATTTGCATCACTTCTCTCGCTGAATGTGCGAAGCCAGCAGATAACAGGAGAGTTGCCTTCCAAAGAGAATACCCAGATGCTTTGGGCCGGACTTGGTTTCAGCCTGCTGGGGCAAAGGTTTGTAGTTCCAATAGATGAAGTGGCAGAAACAATGCGTGTGCCACAGGCAACGCGCTTGCCGGGGGTAAAAGAATTCGTTGTTGGCATCGGGAATGTGCGAGGCAAGTTGATGGCCGTTCTTGACCTGGCTGTTTTTTTTGGGAAAGTGTCCGAGTTAGCCAGGAACCAGCGGCGAGTAATAGCGGTGGAAGACGAAGAGCATTATTTTGGCTTCATCATTGATGAGTCATTGGGGATGCAACATTTTCCCAGCGATGCTTTTGACACGACTGTCGATGAAATCGATGACATGTTCAAACCTTTTATTCGTGGCAGCTACCGTGTTGCAGGGATTCAATGGCCGGTGCTCAGTCTAGCCACTCTTGCTGAACATCCGGAGCTCGAAAAACTGGCAGTAGCTTCGTAGAACTGAAAAACAAAAATTGCAAAGGAATCATTGATGGCCGACAAATCTAGTAAAGCTGGAAGCTTTTCCCAAAACCCGGTGGTCGCAATCATGGTTGTTGTCCTGGTTGTCCTAACTGCAGGATTCGCGGGTAATTACTACCTAATAAGCCAGGATTCCCAGCAAACGAGTGGCTATCTCGGATATGCCAATAATTTGAAGGTTCTATCTCAGGAAATAGCAAAGCACGCGGTAAGTGCGTCACAAGGTAACGTTGCAAACTATCCGGCGTTGACGGAAAGCAAGAACCAGTTCGACACCGAACTTGGATTCCTACGGAACGGCAGCCCGGTTACAAATTTACCGGCTTCATCGGCAAGGTCGCAAGTTCAGCTGAGAGAGATTACCGATGTGTGGGGTAAGGTGAAAACAAATGTCAACGTAATCCTCGAGAATCAGGAATCGGTGATGTACCTACGCGATATCTCCGTGGACCTATCGATCACCATGTCGGCGATACAGGCTGAAAACAACAAGGTAGTCGCTGCTATGTTGAGATTATCCGCGCCTGCCAATCAAATCGCCCTGGCGCAACGACAATCTTTGATTATCGAAAGAATGTCCCACAGCATTGACAAGGTTCTTGAAGTGTACAACGCAGAGAGCCTTTCCAATAATTTTAGTCGGGATAGCCAGACATTTAGGCGTGTTCTCAATGGACTGACTAACGGGGATAAAGATCTGTTGTTGATAAGAGCAAGCAATCCGCAGATACGAAGCAGTCTTACAAAAATTGAAGAACTTTTCAGGTCCGTTTCTGCAAGTGTTAATGAGATCTTGATACGATCCATGGATGTAGTGAAAATCAAAACCGCGGCTGATGCGATTTACGCGGACTCTAGTGATTTACTGCTAGCCTCAGATGAGCTTATCGAATCCTACGAGAGTGGTGGCGGACAGGGTTTTGCGTCGCCGATGTTTGGCCTTGGGTTTGTCGGGAGTTCGCTTTTTTTGTTCCTGCTGATCAGCGCTCTTCTTTATCGACAGACAAACAAGAACACTGGTGAGACAGCGAGAACCAACGAACAAAATCAGGCGGCAATTTTACAACTACTGGACGAACTAGCGGATCTCGCAGATGGTGATTTGAGAGTACAGGCAACGGTAACGGAGAGTTTCACGGGGGCGATAGCGGACTCAATAAATTTTTCCATCGGCCAGATGCGTGCATTGGTTTCAAAAATCAACGAAACGTCAGTGCAGGTTTCTACCGTGGCAGACCAGACACAGAAGTCCGTACAGGAATTAACCCGGGCGTCACAACGACAATCAAATGAGATCACGGTTGTGTCAGAGTCCGTCAACGAAATGGCGGAATCCATCGACAGGGTATCTTACAACGCCGCAGAATCTTCATCAGTTGCTGAACGATCGGTGGACATAGCAAACAAAGGTGCATCGATGGTCCAAAATACCATCGATGGGATGGATAACATTCGCGGCCAGATTCAGGAAACAGCGAAACGAATCAAACGACTGGGCGAGAGCTCACAAGAGATCGGAGACATCGTCGCGTTGATTAATGATATTGCTGATCAGACCAATATCTTATCGCTCAATGCAGCTATTCAGGCGTCTATGGCCGGTGATGCCGGTAAGGGTTTTGCAGTCGTGGCGGATGAAGTGCAAAGACTTGCTGAGAGGTCCGGGGCGGCGGCGAAACAAATTTCTGCATTGGTTAAGACCATCCAAAGCGACACGAATGAAGCTGTCAGTTCAATGGAACAAACCACAGCAGAGGTAGTTCAGGGTACCCGCCTGGCGCAGGATGCAGGTGTAGCACTAGGTGAGATTGAAGGCGTATCAAAGTCCCTGGCAGAAGTCATCGAGAATATTTCCGATGCAGCCCGGCAACAAGCCGCGTCTGCAGGCAAAATATCTAATACCATGAAGAGCATCCAGAAAATTTCTTCCCAGACGACCGATGGTGCAAAATCAACCGCTACTGCAGTCGGAGGTCTGGCTGAAATGACAAACGAGTTGCGAGCCTCGGTTACCAGCTTTAAGTTACCGGAGTAGAGATCGCCAAAGTGAACATCGAGACGGAAATGGCATGAGAGCGACCCAGGACTATGTCGCGCTGGACTGGATCAAAGGGGAAGTATCACAAATCCTGGATCAAGCCCGGCACGCGTTAGAAGCGGCCGCAGAGTCTCCTGACGACGCAGGCAGTATGAGGTCGTGCCTGACGTCCCTGCACCAGGTTCACGGCACCATGAAAATGGTCGAGCTCAGTGGTCCGGCACAGGTTGCAGATGAAATGGAGCAGTTGGCCCAGTCGCTGATGAACAACAGCGTGCCTGATGTGTCAAGGGCGCAGGAAATGCTCATGCAAACCATTTTGCAGATGCCTGGCTACCTCGATTTAATTCAGCGCGAGCAAAGCGACTCAGAACAGAACTACTTGCCAATGGTAAACAATCTCAGGATTACCAGGGGCGCGGAACGAATTGGCGGAGCAGGTGCGGAACCAATCGATACTGGTCCAAATCTTTCACCGGTACTCGATGCGCCAAGCAACGATGTGGTTGATGCTTATTCGCAAGCAAATGGTGAAGCAAATGTTCCGAAATTAAGAAAGCGTTACCGCCAGGCGCTTGCCGCCCTCCTGAAGAAAACCAAAGCAAGGGAAAATCTTTCGTTGATGGGTAAGGTATTTTCGATGCTCATTAAATTGTGTGGGGAATCTCCCATGGGGAATCTTTCCCGGTTGGGGATTGCCCTGGTGGAAGGTGTTGCAACCGGTGCTATCAAGCTTGGCGCCCCCGTAGCCGCACACTTCAAATCCATAGATGCTGAGTTGGCGAAGTTATCCGAGGGTGGAGTAACTGCTTTATCTGAGCCAGTTTCTGAAAAACTTGCTCTCGGCATACTAGAAGAAATTAATAACGCCAAAAAAGAAACGAAAAAAATCATTACTGCGAGGAGAATTTTTGCACCTGAAGTTGAAGTGGAAAAAATCACTATCGGACCGGATGACGAAACTCTGGCTGCCGTCGCGAAAATTATTGTAGAAGAATTGAAGGATATTACAGACAAACTCGACCTTTATGTTCGCGCCAGTGAGCCAGACATCAGTGACCTTGTTAAGTTATTACCTGACCTGGAGCAAGTCTCTAGTACTTTGGTAGTTGTAGGCCTGCAACAACATCAGCAGGCAATCAGCAAACAATTGGAAATCATCAGGGGTATCGAAGAAAGTGGTACCCATCCGGATGAAGGTACGCTGCTGGACATGGCGAAGGATCTACTGGAAATAGAAGCGGCGCTGGGATTGTTTACGAGTGAGTCTGATGGTAGTTCGGTGGGCGAAAGCGTTGGTGATCTTGATGAAGCGCAGGCAGTAGTGGTCAGAGAGACTCGAATCGGTCTGGCACGGTGCAGGGATGCATTGATTGAGTTTGTATCTTCTGATTTTGATCATGACAAGCTTGAAAGTTTACCCGACGATTTATCAGTACTAAATGGAGGCCTACTGATCGTTAACCAGGGGCGATCCGGCGATGTTCTGATTGCGGCATCCCGTTACGTAAAAGAATCTCTTTTAAAAGACAAGGTTAGGCCAGAATTATCCGCCATGGACAATCTGGCTGATGCGATTACGAGTGTTGACTACTATCTTGAGCGATTGCTGCAAAGTGCCAATGATCCCTATATTCAAATGATTGAGGTAGCGGAAGCGGCGGTAGAAAAACTAGGATTTATGGTCGGGGAGCAGGCACCGGCTGTCCGGGAAGAAAATGAAGCAGAGGAAGCTGGAGAGGAAATTGTTGAAGATGATCACGTCGAAGCGGACGAAACTCGGGTAGAGCCTGAATCTGCAGCTGAATCTGAATCTGAAACTGAAACTGAAACTGAACCAGAAGCGGTTGAAGCCACAGAGGATGATGAGGACGATGAAATCCTTGAAATATTCCTCGAAGAGGTTGACGAGGTCCTGGAAGCTATTGCCGGGTATTTTCCTCAATGGCAGGCCGATTTTGATGGTGAAGAAGCCCTGGAAGGGCTGCAGAGAGCATTCCACACATTGAAAGGCAGCGGTCGCATGGTGGGAGCGACCGTACTTGGGGATCTGGCCTGGTCGATCGAAGATATGTTGAATCGGGTTATCGACAATTCCATCCAACCTGGGGTAAGCATGGTGTCGCTAATTGCAGATGTGATTGCAAGTGTTCCCGAGGGTTTGGAGCAGTTCAAGAACCAGAATCAGCAAGCGTTCAAAGTTGATGAAATGATCGCTCGAGCGGAAACAATGTCCGCTGGAGAAGACGCGCCCGCGGAAGAAGCACCCGTGGAAGAGGCGCCCGCGGAAGATGTATCCATAACAGAAGATGTTACAGCAGAAGAAATACCGGTTGTGGAAGAAGCCGCGGCAGAAGAAGCAGCCAGCGAGGAAGAACCAGCTGCAGAAGAATTGTCTGTAACTGATGAAGTCGAGGTCGAAGAAGCGCCTGCCGAAG
>JAPUGI010000086.1 GCA_027292925.1 Gammaproteobacteria bacterium | reverse complement strand
CGAACGATACGGCCATCGCGGGTTGTGGCTCTTCGGAGACTTTGGCATTGCCGACGTAATGTTTGTGCCGGTGGCGCTTCGCTTCGTCAGCTATGGAATCCCGGTGGAAGGCAGCGCAGCAGAATTCGTTCGTGCAGCCGTCGCGCTGCCGTCAGTGCAGGAGTGGGTTCGCGCCTCGCAAGACGAGGGTCTGCCGCTCGACTTCGTCGATGAACTCGGCAAAGGCGACATGATCCTGGGGTAGGTCGTTGCGTGGAACCGTCTTCACATTTCAATACGCCGGACACGGATTTAGATATCACAGCCTAGCCATCGGCCGGTTCTGCATCGACAAACTTGATCGCAACGGATACGCCCGTCATTGGTTGCTTATTGTTGTCGTTGTCTGCCGCGTAGTATCCAGTGTGCCTGCCTAGCTGATCCAGGGCCTTGAGTGCGAGGGTCGGAATCGAACCGACACTCCCGTGAAGGAACCGGATTTTGAGTCCGGCGCGTCTACCAGTTCCGCCACCCCGGCACAGAAGGCTGGCGATTATAGCAGAGCATTTTTAGGGCTGTCAGCGCGTAAAACAGGTTATTTGGTCGTGATTTTCTACGCTTTCATCGGGGTGAAAGTGCCTGTTACACTGCTTGTGCTACGATTTTCATGCGTAAAACCGGGAAAGTACCTGTTTTAGGGTAATTAAACGGTTTTCGGGGTATTGAAATTGGGTTGAGATGACGTTTTTACTAAAATTGCCATCGCAGGCCCAACGGACGTATAAAGGACTATTTGATGCGCCTGGATCGAATTGAGCGAGAAGAAGAAGTACTGATTGATGTCATTAATTGCGCCGATCAACCGGAGCTAAATGATACATCTCTAGCCTGTAGGACTGTGGATGTTTCTGAAAGCGGTATGCAGGTGATGACCGAAATGTCGATTCCAGTGCATACCCGATTGGGTTTACGCCTTGATTTATCTTCAGTGCTTTACCGCCTTGAAGGCGAAGTCAGGTGGACCAGAAAAAATGGTGCTCACTATGTGGGCCTCTTGCTGGATGATGATAGCCAGGATTTTGTTCCCTGGACCAGAATGTTCCAGTTGGACCTTTAGAGTAGTTGACCTCCCGCGGATATTTCCCAAGAATGCGTTGAATGCAGGTCAGCGACTTTCACTATGAGTTGCCTTCGCATCTCATTGCGAAACACCCAACACCTATCCGTTCTGCCAGCCGGTTGATGCATCTTAATGTTGCCAACGGCGAAATTGCTCATTACCAGTTCAGTGACTTACCCACACTTCTTGATGCTAACGATTTGCTTGTGTTTAACAACACGCGTGTCATTCCTGCAAGATTGTTTGGAAAAAAAGAGTCAGGCGGCCAGGTAGAGATACTGCTTGAGCGTATCGTTGATACGAATTCGGCAAAGGCGCAGATTCGCAGCAGTAAGTCTCCTTTGCCCGGGTCTGAAATCTCGTTAGATAACAGTTCCATAAAGGTGCGGGTAAAAGGCAGGGATGGACCTTTTTATAATCTTGTTTTTCCTGATCCCGGAGTTTCGGAAATCGCCGAGGAACTCGGACATATGCCATTGCCTCCTTATATCGACCGGGAAGATGAAATAGAGGACAGGGAGCGGTACCAGACTATTTACGCGACCAGGGATGGGGCGGTTGCGGCACCAACCTCGGGCTTGCATTTTGACGACGCTCTGTTTGCAGAGCTGGAACGACGGGGCATCGGAAAAGTTGAAGTGACGCTACATGTAGGCGCCGGAACGTTTCAACCGGTGCGGGTTGAGAAAATTGAAGATCACCGGATGCACGCCGAATGGTTGCAGGTTCCGGCAACGGTTTGTGACGAGGTGAAAGGATGCCGTAAAGCGAACGGCCGGGTAGTTGCCGTGGGCACCACCAGTGTGCGCAGCCTCGAATCTGCATCAGAAACCGGGCTTCTCGCACCGTTCGAGGGTGATACCGATATTTTTATTTATCCCGGGTATGAGTTCAGGTCTGTGGATGCCATGATCACCAACTTTCACCTGCCTGGGTCGACCCTGATTATGTTGGTGAGTGCGTTTGCCGGGATGGACAATGTCAAACACGCTTATAATGTCGCCATCCAGGAGTCCTATCGCTTTTTCAGCTATGGTGACGCTATGTTAATTACTCGATAACCGGAGCGGAAAAATTAAGATTCTGAAAATTATTGCCCTAGCTGTCGTGCTCTTGTTAGTCATTGGTCTTGCAGGGTTACATTGGGTTGTTCCCGGAAGGCTCGAAGGGAGCTTTAACCTTGTGCAGGAACATACCCCGTATGTCATCAGGCCGGAAGTTCAGGCTTTCCATAAGCAACTGTTTATCGCGGATCTGCATTCAGATTCCCTGTTGTGGAAGCGTGACCTTCTGCTTGAATCTGATATCGGCCATGTTGATATTCCCAGGATGCAGAAAGGCAACCTGGCATTGCAGGTGTTCTCGGCAACAACCAAGAGTCCATCCGGGCAGAACTACAACAGAAATACCGGTGATACAGACGACGTTACATTGTTGGTGCTTGCGCAGCTGTGGCCAATCCGTACCTGGAGCAGTATTTTTGAACGCGCCAGTTACCAGTTGAGTAAGCTCGAACGCTTCACCGATGAAAGCAAGGGTGATCTAGTGATGATCCGTACAAAAGCGGACATGCAGTCATTGATTGCGCGTCGCCAGGCCGGGGAAGAAGTGGTTGCCGGTCTTTTCCTGATCGAGGGTGCGCACCCGCTGGAAGGTGAACTCGATAATCTGGATAAGCTGTTTAGTGAGGGTTTGCGCGTTGCGGGCCTGACGCATTTTTTTGACAATCGGCTCGGGGGTTCGCTCCATGGTGTCAGTGGTGAAGGCTTGACCAGTTTCGGTGAAGCTGTCATCGAGCGTGCCAACAGTCTTGGAATCGTTATTGATGTTGCCCATGCGTCACCACAGATGGTTGAGGATGTGCTCGATATTTCAGATAAGCCAGTGATACTTTCCCACGGTGGCGTCAAAGGTGTCTGCGATCAGGGCAGGAATCTGGATGATCGTATTATGAAACGCATTGCTGTGCAGGGCGGCATTGTCGGTATTGGATTCTGGGATGGTGCTGTGTGTGATTTCACAGCGAAAGGTGTTGTGCGCTCCGTCCGCTATGCCATCGACCTGATGGGTATCGATCATGTGGCACTTGGCTCTGATTACGATGGCACCACCGAAGTGCTGTTCGACGCCAGTGAGCTCGCCATTCTCACCCAGACGATGCTCGATGAGGGTTTTACGGAATCTGAAGTGCGCAAGGTCATGGGGGAAAATGTAAAACAATTCCTGCTGCAATATCTGCCCGATTAGCGGCCATGAAGTTTGAGGTGATGCAGACAGATGGTGCGGCCCGCCGTGGGCAGTTAACGCTCGCCCATGGAAAGGTGCAGACGCCGATATTCATGCCCTGTGGCACTTATGGATCGGTCAAGGGTATGTTACCCAGGTCCCTTGAGGAGACTGGCGTACAGATCCTGTTGGGTAACACATTTCACCTGATGTTACGCCCGGGTGTGGAAGTGATTGAGCAGCATCAGGGTTTGCATGATTTCATGGGATGGTCGGGTCCCATCCTGACGGATTCCGGCGGCTTTCAGGTATT
>JAPUGI010000085.1 GCA_027292925.1 Gammaproteobacteria bacterium | reverse complement strand
CGCTGCTGGTCGACCCTCGAGAGGCCAGGAGGCGAAGAGCTAAGAAGGAAGAGAAAAGCTCCTAATCTGCGTCAGTCGCGGCTAAATCGGCCTTCTTTGAGGGTAAAAAGTCTGATGGTAGATAGTCACCTTCGAAATAGCTTAGTCGCTCTTCCCTGAAGTGAAGAACAAGCAGGCGCCTTATGACTTCGCCACCAGCAATCTGAATGGTATAAACATAGTCCCATTGATCCAGGTCCAGGGAGTCATCAACCACCGGGTTGCCGAGGATAAATCTAACCTGGCTCTTGGTCATCCCCGGCCTGAGCTTATCAATCATAGCCTGGGAAACCACATTGCCTTGCTGGACAGTGATGCGATGCACACCCGGAAATCTGAAGGTTGAACAGCCAGCGACCAGTAGGACCATGGCGAGTATTAGAACTGCTTTCATTGTGTCGTTTAAGGGAACTGCCCTTCCAAATGTTGTAATAACTGTAGATAATCGATTGTAGCTGAATCTTCTACGTCCCTGTGTAAAAAGGTTTTAACCACATGACAGCTGAGTCTCAGGAATTAAAGGATGCTGGTCTCAAGATCACGCTCCCGAGAATTAAGATCCTCCAAATTCTCGAAAGTTCTGATGTTCGTCATGTCAGTGCGGAAGATGTTTATAAGCTGCTGCTGGAAAGTGGTGAGGAAATTGGCCTAGCGACCGTGTACCGGGTCCTGACACAGTTTGAGCAAGTAGGCCTGATAGCCCGCCATCATTTTGAGGGTGGGCACTCTGTCTTTGAGTTAACGCCTGAATCCCATCACGACCATATAGTGTGCATAAAGTGCGGCAAGGTTGAAGAATTTGCAGATGATGAGATCGAATTCAGGCAGAAAGCGGTGGCGAAAAAATTGGGTTTCGAGCTTACTCATCACAATCTGAATATGTACGGCTTGTGTCCGGACTGCAAGTAAACATTTCTATTTTTGTGCCGTAATAAACATCTCTTCTGCATGGGCAAGAGATTGATCTGTCATTTCGATGCCACCCAGCATGCGTGCAATTTCCTCCACCTTCTCTATTTCTGATAGCGGCGCAACACTGATATTCACGCCGGTTTGCTCACCGCCTTTGGTCACTTTGAGATGCTGGTGTCCCTGGGCAGCGACCTGGGGTAGATGGGTTACGCAGATGATTTGTGCTTTCTTGCCAAGCTCACGCAGCAGGGCGCCGACGACTTCAGCTACAGCGCCACCAATGCCTACGTCTACTTCGTCAAAAACAAGTGTATGAACGCTGGAGGTATGGGCGGTGACGACTTGTATCGCCAGGCTGATGCGGGACAGTTCTCCGCCCGATGCAATTCTATTCAGTGGCCCAGGTTTCTGTCCTGGATTGGTGCTGATAAGGAACTCGATTTCCTCCAACCCATTGGCGGTCAGTTCACCCGCAGCGATCGGGGTTAGCGCTAACTGGAACTTTGCATCAGCCATACCCAGGTCGATAAGTTTTTCCGACACTTGAGTCTCTAGTGTTGCCGCCGCCTTACGTCTGGTTTTCCCAAGTTTGGTTGCCAGTTTTTGGTAGGCGTTCTTGAGGGATGACAGCTCCGTGGATAGGTGATCAATATCATTATCTATGTTGGCAATGGCTGCCAGCTCCTGATTGATTTTTTGCTCGAGGTCAGGAATATCGCAGGGGTCGATTCGATGCTTTCTCGCAATGTTATAGATATTCCCGAGGCGAGTCTCGACGAACTGAAGTCGCTCGGGATCAACGTCGTAATTTTGTACATAGTGTTCAAGATCGATTGTGGCTTCTTCAATTTGAATCCGGCTGGAAGTCAACAGTTCAACTATTGGTGCAAGCCGGACATCGTCAATACCGGACAGGAGATTCAGCACCCTTGAGACGCAGGCCAATAGGTTAGCATCGTCCTCTGAGGAACACAGGGCGATCGCTTGCTGGCATTGTTGCAAGATGATTTCTGCGTTTGCCAACCGCTTCTGTTCCAGTTCAAGCTGTTCGGTTTCAGAAGCGTGAATTTCGAATTCAGCCAACTCTTCCGCCTGGTAGGTGAGTAATTGCAGGCGCGCGGATTGTTCCTCGTTACCGCTAATTAGTTGCTCAAGTTTCGTTTCGCAGGCTTTATATTCAACAAACACCTGTTTTAGTTCATTTGCCTCTTCACCGAGATTGCCATATTCATCCAGGAGTCGACGGTGGGTCTCCCTTTTTAGAAGCGACTGGTGTTCGTGCTGTGAGTGGATATCGATCAAGAGGTCGCCAAATGTTTTCATGTCACCGACGGTGGTTGGTACACCGTTGATGAAGCCGCGCGAACGTCCGTCTCTGGTGATGATCCGGCGCAGGATAACGGCATTGTCATCATCAACCAGATCTCTTTCACGAAGCCAATCTGCAGCTAAGCCGGTTGAGTCGACTTCAAAGATGCTGTGTATCTCTGCCTTGTCTGCGCCTGCCGCGATGAGGTTGGTATCGGCTCGGTCTCCAAGTGTGAGTCCCAAGGCGTCCAGCATAATTGATTTACCTGCGCCGGTTTCACCTGTCACTACTGTCATGGCAGAACTAAATGAAAGATCGAGCTGATTCACGAGGGCAAAGTTGGAGATGGTCAGGTGCGTTAACATTGATAACACAGGCTACGGCTTGAGCTGCTATTAAACTTAACCTCGACAGGTGACGCAACGCTGAAATTGATATGATTCGTGTCAGCCATCACTTTTTTTGAGCCGCAGTAGTCACTTTAAGGAACCGCACTTTGTTTATTTCGGCTAAAAGTTTATATTGTGAAAACCTTAATCCATACCTTCCGGCCAGTAAACGACAGTGACTCAACAAAACGTCAGCGAAAAGGCTCAACGAGTACTAAAAGCACTAGTAGAGCAATATATAGCCGATGGACAGCCAGTTGCATCACGGACACTAGCTGATTCGGCCGAGTTACCGGTGAGTCCGGCCACTGTTCGTAACATCATCGCGGACCTCGAGGAGAGAGGGTTTGTCCGCTCTCCGCATACCTCTGCAGGCAGAATACCTACTCCCATGGGCTATCGCTTCTTTGTCGATAGCCTAATTAGTGTAGAACCACTTGCGGACTATGATCTGGAACATTTGTACCGCAGTCTTGATCCCGATATGACCGCGCATGAGTTGGTGGAATCGGCCTCGAGTATATTGTCTGAAGTGACACGCATGGCGGGACTGGTAACGATCCCCAAGCGTGGGCAGGTGCTGTTGCGCCATGTCGAATTTCTCGGCCTTAACGACACCCGTGTCCTGGTTATCATGGTGTTGGATGACCATGAGGTACAAAATCGCGTGATCTACACCAGGCAACCTTATACGGAGATTCAGCTCCGGGAGGCCGCCAACTTCATTAACCACCAGTTTTGTGGACAGGTCCTGAGCCACATTCGTTCAAAATTGATTTCTTCCATGCAGACTGATCGCGAGAGCATGAATTCCTTAATGCAAACGACACTGGAAGTCGCAGAGCAGGCGTTTAGTGCTGAAGACTTTGATTCAGAAAATGGCGGGGACTTCGTCATAGCGGGTCAGGAAAACCTGTTTGAGCTTGCCCAGGATCAGGCACTGGACGATATTCGGGAATTGTTTAAGGCGTTTTCCCTGAAGGGTGATATCTTGCACTTGCTTGATCGCTGTATGGATACCGAAGGCGTTCAGCTTTTTATCGGCGAGGAATCCGGGTATCAACTGTTAGAAGAATGCAGTGTTGTGACCTCACCCTACCAGATTGAAGGAGATCTGGTGGGTGTGCTCGGTGTAATAGGACCAACCCGTATGGCCTACGAGAAGGTTATCCCTATCGTTGATGCCACGGCACGGGTGTTGAGTGCTGCTCTTGATTCATCCAGACGCCAGGTTCCCTAGATAGTCCCTTAACCAGTCCCCGTTCCCTGAACCAGTCCGGCAACTTGCAAAGACTTGAATGCTGCATGCCAGTCCCCATATAGGGTAGACGTATTTATAGTTGTATCGGAGCACTGCTGTATGTCCAGTCCGGGAGAAGAAACCAAAAAAGAGGATTCGACTGTTGCTGGGACAGACGTCCCGGAAGAAGAAGCCATTGAAGCGACCATTACAGAAGCCTCTGACGATGGTCCGGCTGAAGAAGAAATGCCTGGTGCTGATCCAGCAGAAGAAGAAATGCCTGGCGCTGATCCAGCAGAAGAAGAAACGCCTGTCTCTGGAGAAATAACAATTGAGGAGCAACTGGAGAAGGCCCTTGCTGAGATAGCAACATACAAGGATGTTGCCCTGCGGGCAGAAGCGGAGATGCAGAATGTGCGCCGCCGCACCGAGCGGGATATTGAAAATGCACATAAATTCGGCCTGGAACGATTCCTGCAGAACCTGTTGCCCGTGTTAGACAGCATTGAAAAAGCAATTGATTCATCCGAACAAGCTGGCCCGGAAGAAGATGATTCGGTGATGGAAGGCGTCAGGCTCTGCTACAAACTACTTCTAGAGGCGCTGGACAGGGAAAACGTCGAGGTGGTAGATCCCCTGGGTGAACCCTTTGATCCCAATGTCCATGAGGCGATGTCCGTGGTGGAAAACCCGGATATGGAGCCCAATTCGGTATTTGCGGTGGTGCAGAAAGGTTACAAATTGAATTCACGGCTGGTGAGACCTGCCATGGTGTTGGTGTCGAAAGCGCCTGCTGACTAGTTCTACAAGCGCCTGTGGCCGGTTTTATAGCACCTGCGGCTGGTTTTATAGCGCGCCTGTGGCCGGTTTTATAAAGCGCCTGTGGCCGGTTTTATAAAAAGCCTTGAATTTCAGCGATCTAGGCCAATATAGAATTCAGCAGATTAACAAAAATTGACCTGTAAGCGACATGCAAAACCAGGTTAGACAATCGGAGATGTAGGAATGGGTAAAATCATAGGTATCGATTTAGGGACAACTAACTCCTGTGTAGCGTTGTTGGAAGGGGGTGATCCTAAAATCATAGAAAATTCAGAAGGTGATCGGACTACACCTTCAATTGTCGGTTACGGGGAAGATGAAGAAATTCTTGTAGGACAGGCTGCAAAAAGACAGGCAGTCACCAATCCGCAGAACACACTATTTGCGATTAAACGCCTGATAGGTCGCCAGTTTGATGACGAGGTTGTTCAGCGTGATATCAAGATGGTCCCCTACACCATCGCCAAGGCAGAGAATGGCGATGCATGGGTTGAGATCAAGGGTGAAAAGATGGCGCCACCACAGATTTCGGCACAAGTTCTGACCAAGATGAAAAAAACAGCGGAAGATTACCTGGGTGAAGAAGTGACAGAAGCCGTAATCACCGTCCCGGCCTATTTCAACGACTCCCAACGCCAGGCGACTAAAGATGCCGGAAGGATTGCCGGTCTTGACGTGAAACGAATCATTAATGAACCTACTGCTGCCGCACTGGCTTACGGCATGGATAAGTCACGGGGAGATTCAACCATCGCCGTTTATGACCTGGGCGGGGGAACCTTTGATATATCCATCATCGAAATCGCTGATGTGGATGGTGAAAAACAGTTCGAAGTGTTATCCACCAACGGCGATACCTTCCTGGGTGGTGAAGATTTTGACCTTCGTCTGATCGATTATCTTGCAGATGAGTTCAAAAAAGAACACGGCATGGATCTGCACAATGATCCGCTGGCACTACAACGTCTGAAAGAGGCTGCAGAGAAAGCCAAGATTGAATTGTCCACTAGCGCTCAGACTGAAGTGAATTTGCCATACATTACTGCGGATTCAACAGGACCGAAACACCTTGTCATCAAGGTCACCCAGGCAAAACTGGAATCCCTTGTTGAAGAACTGGTAGACAGTACGCTTGAGCCCTTGAGAGTGGCGTTGAAAGATGCCGATCTAGGCGTTTCCGATATCGATGACATTATCCTCGTCGGTGGACAGACTCGAATGCCTATGGTGCAAAAAAAGGTAAGGGAGTTTTTTGGCAAGGACCCCCGAAAGGATGTTAACGCGGATGAAGCGGTTGCGTTAGGCGCATCAATCCAAGCTGCTGTTCTCGCTGGAGATGTGAAGGATGTCTTGCTACTCGATGTTACACCGCTGTCATTAGGTATTGAAACCATGGGCGGGGTGATGAGTACCCTGATTGAAAAAAATACGACGATTCCGACCAAGAAAACCCAGGTGTTTTCTACCGCTGATGATAACCAACCGGCGGTTACGATTCATATTGTGCAAGGTGAGCGTAAGCAAGCTGCACAGAACATATCGCTGGGTCGATTTGATTTGGCTGAAATACCACCAGCACCACGAGGCACGCCCCAGATCGAGGTCAGCTTTGACCTGGATGCAAATGGTATCCTCAATGTATCTGCCAAGGACAAGGTTACTGCAAAGGAACAGTCGATTGTAATCAAAGCTTCCAGCGGCCTGAGTGATGAAGAAATCGATCAGATGGTAAGAGATGCAGAATCTCACGCCGAGGAAGATCGCAAATTTGAGGAGTTGGTTACTGCCAGGAATACGGCAGACGGTATGATTCATGCAACAAGAAAGACGCTGGAAGAGGCTGGTGATAAGGTCGGTGAGGATGAAAAAACCAGTATTGAATCAGCTATCGCAGATCTTGAAGCGGCTGTCAAAGGTAACGAAAAAGCAGAGATTGAAACAAAAATCCAGAAGCTGACGGAAGCATCGTCACAGCTGGCACAACGTATGTATGCGGAAGCCCAGGCTGCCGACGCAGGCGAACCGGAAGCTGGAAATTCTGCTGATACAGACGCAGTTGATGCAGAGTTCGAAGAAGTTAAAGATGATAAGCAAGCATGACTTGTCCTGACCCCTTGTCCTGAGCCAAAGGCAAAGGCGCTGCGAAGTGGTGGCGAAGGAGGTGCGGAGGAAGTGCAAAGGAGCTGCGAGATCCTTCGCCTATGGCTCAGGACGGGGAACAAAATATGGCCAAGCGCGACTATTATGAGGTTCTGGGGGTTTCCCGGGATGCCTCTGAACAGGAAATTAAAAAAGCCTATCGCCGTTTGGCCATGAAGTATCATCCTGACCGCAATCCCGACGATTCCCAATCAGAAGATAAATTCAAGGAAGCAAGCGAAGCAGCGGAAGTGCTGACGGATACGCAGAAACGGTCGACCTATGACCAGTTTGGGCATTCAGCCGTCGATGGTTCTGTAGGTGGTGGATTCGCCAATACGGGTAGTTTCAGTTCTATCTTTGAGGATGTATTTGGGGATATCTTCTCAGGTGGCAGGGGTGGTCATAGCCAGGTGCATCGTGGAGCAGATCTCAAATATGTACTAAACCTTGATCTGGAAGAAGCGGTCAAGGGTGCTAATCCCAAAATCAATATTCCAACGCTGGTCCGCTGTTCTGAATGCATGGGATCCGGTGCAAAAAAGGGAACATCACCTCTCGATTGTGTACAGTGTGGCGGTATGGGTCAGATCACTGCGCGCCAGGGGTTTTTCTCGATCCAGCAAACTTGCCCTCGCTGCCGTGGTAGAGGCAAAGTTATTTCTGAACCATGTCGTCAATGCCGTGGTCAGGGTCGCGCTGAAGAACAGAAGACGCTGGCCGTTAAGATCCCACCAGGAGTCGATACTGGTGATCGAATCCGATTACCCGGGCAAGGTGAGGCCGGTGCCAATGGTGGACCCCCCGGGGACCTGTATGTCCAGATCAATGTCCGTGAACATTCTATTTTCACCCGTGATGGTGAAGACTTGCACTGTGACGTACCCATTAGCTTTATCGATGCAGCCCTTGGCGGTGAACTGGAAGTGCCGACACTCGAGGGCAGGGTAAATCTGAAAATTCCTTCAGAGACACAGACCGGTAAGCTGTTCCGGTTGCGTGGTAAAGGAGTGAATGTGACACAGGTTAGGGGTGGCGGTGTCGGTGACCTGTACTGCAGGATAGTCGTTGAAACGCCTGTTAACCTGACCAGAAAACAGAAAGACCTGCTGCGCGAGTTTGCCGAGGAGTACAGCGCCAGGCAATCACCTCGGCAGGCCAGTTGGCTTGATGGCGTTAAGAATTTTGTTGATTCACTTACTGACTAATCGAGACTTCAGTGACAAAAATTGCAGTGACCGGTGCGGCGGGGAAAATGGGCCGCACCTTGATTCAGACTATTAGTGAAACCGAAGGGCTGGAGATTGCTGCGGCCATTGAACAGCCAGGTTTGTCGGTCATAGGCGCTGACGCGGGCGAGTTGGCTGGTGTCGGCAATTTGAATATTCCTATTACTGATCAGCTCGCATCTGTAGTTGAGGAATTTGACGTTTTGATCGATTTCACTATTGCAACTGCCACGGTGGAAAACATGGAAACTTGTGGCAGGTATGGGCGCAAGATGATTATCGGTACTACTGGACTGAGCGAAGATGAGAAAAATCGCCTGGCGGAGTTGGCGTCCAACATTGCAGTTGTATTTGCTTCCAATTTTAGTGTTGGGGTCAACGCCACGTTTCGATTGCTCGAGGTAGCAGCCCGAATATTTGGTGATACCGTTGATATTGAAATCATCGAAACCCATCACCGGCACAAGGTAGATGCCCCTTCTGGTACCGCATTGACCATGGGTGAAATTGTAGCTAATTCCCTGGGTCGCGATTTTAAGGACATTGCCGTATACGGACGGAAGGGGAATACAGGAGAGCGAAAAAGAGAAACTATCGGTTTCCATTCACTGCGGACGGGAGACGTTGTAGGCGAGCATACAGTTGTTTTTGCTGGCACAGGGGAAAGGGTAGAAATAACTCACCGGGCTCATAGTCGAGTCAACTTCGCAGAAGGTGCGGTGCGTGCAGCTTCGTGGATTATGGGCCAGGAAAAGGGCTTGTTTGATATGCAGGATGTTCTTGGATTGAAAGCCCGTCCTGAGTCCCTGTCCTGAGCCAATGGCGAAGGAACTCGAAGGAGCTCGTGGGGACAACAGAATCCCTCGACTACAGGTGCCCCTTTACCTTCAAGGCGATGCCTTCAGCGTTGAAATTTCATCGTCGCACTGGAAAGAAAACAACTGCTCGATTAGAATGTCGCGCCAGTATGACACCGACCTGTAAAAAGAATTGAAAAGCGAGATGGGAATAATCCATCTCGCTTTTTTTCGATTTATACGCATTCAAACCTTAAGAAATCTATAGCCTGGAGGCTTAACCTTGACCGGTAGAGCAGTACTTGCACTCGAGAACGGATTGGTATTCGAGGGTGCAGCTATTGGTGCAAGCGGAAGTTCTGTTGGTGAAGTGGTCTTTAATACCGCCATCACCGGATACCAGGAAATACTTACCGACCCATCCTATGCCAAACAGATTGTGACCCTGACTCACCCCCATATTGGAAACACCGGAGTTAACGAAGAAGACGAAGAGTCAATTGGGGTCTGGGTTGCTGGGCTGATCATTCGCGATCTGCCATTGTTTGCCAGTAACTGGCGCAAGGAAACCAGCTTGTCAGACTATCTGGTGAAGAAAAATATAGTCGCTATTGCTGAAATCGATACCCGCCGTTTGACCCGTGTTCTCAGAGAGGAAGGTTCGCAAAAAGGTTGTGTTGTTGCAGCTGAGACTATCGATGATTTGGTTGTTGAAAATGCTATCGAACAGGCCCGTAACTTTGCAGGGTTGAAAGGTATGGACCTCGCCAAAGAAGTTACCGTTGATAAGGCTTATACCTGGCAGCAAGGATCATGGCGATTAGGTGAAGGATATCAATCTTCTGATGATCTTCCTTTCCATGTGGTGGTGTACGACTTTGGCGTGAAGCGAAACATCCTGCGTATGCTGGTTGACCGGGGCTGCAGGTTAACCGTAGTACCTGCGAAAACAGGGGCGGCTGAAGTGCTGGCAATGAATCCTGATGGTGTTTTTTTATCAAACGGTCCAGGTGATCCTGATCCATGCGACTACGCCATCTCGGCTATTCGGGAATTTTTGCAGACAGATATTCCCGTTTTTGGTATCTGCCTTGGCTTGCAACTACTGGGATTAGCGGCCGGAATGAAAACAATAAAAATGAATCATGGCCACCACGGCGCCAATCATCCGGTCAAAAATCTGCAAGACGGTAGCGTTCTTATCACCAGCCAGAATCATGGTTTTTGCATTGACGGTGAATCCTTGCCAGACAATGTTCGAGTTTCACATCAATCTTTGTTCGATGGTTCCCTGCAGGGGATTCACTTGAAGGATCGGCCTGCCTTCGGATTTCAAGGCCATCCGGAAGCCAGTCCTGGACCTCATGATGCGGCACACCTTTTTGATCACTTCATTGAGCTTATTGAGGTTCGAAATGCCGAGAAGGACTGACCTCGAGAGCATTCTTATCATTGGAGCCGGTCCCATTGTTATCGGCCAGGCATGCGAGTTTGACTATTCCGGTGCCCAGGCTTGTAAAGCGCTAAAAGAGGAGGGGTACAGGGTCATACTGGTCAACTCCAACCCCGCAACAATTATGACCGATCCGGCAATGGCTGATGCTACCTACATTGAGCCGGTGCACTGGCAGTACCTGGCGAAGGTGATTGAAAAAGAAAGACCAGATGCCTTATTGCCTACCATGGGTGGCCAGACTGCTTTGAATTGTGCGCTGGACCTGGCACGTGAAGGCATACTTGATCAATTTGAAGTTGAACTGATTGGTGCCAGTCGAGAAGCAATCGACAAGGCAGAAGACAGGCAGCTTTTTGACATTGCGATGAAGCAGATCGGTCTAGAGACGCCAAGAAGTGCCTTTGCCCACTCGTTAGAAGAAGCGAAACAGGTCCAGGCGCAATTGGGATACCCCTGCGTCATCCGACCATCTTTCACCATGGGCGGTTCCGGTGGTGGGATCGCATATAACCAGGAAGATCTTATCGAGATATGTACCCGCGGGCTTGATCTGTCACCGACTAGCGAACTGTTGATCGATGAATCCCTGTTGGGTTGGAAAGAGTACGAGATGGAAGTGGTTAGGGACAAGAACGACAACTGCATTATCGTTTGCTCTATCGAGAACCTTGATCCCATGGGGATCCACACAGGAGATTCGATTACTATCGCTCCCGCGCAGACACTCACAGACAAGGAATACCAGGTAATGCGAAATGCCTCGATAGCGGTGTTGCGCGTTATCGGGGTTGAAACTGGAGGTTCCAATGTGCAGTTTGCCGTGAATCCTGAGAACGGGCGCCTTGTGGTCATCGAGATGAACCCGCGTGTTTCTCGCTCGTCTGCATTGGCTTCAAAAGCGACTGGCTTCCCCATCGCCAGGGTTGCAACCAAATTAGCCGTTGGTTATACGTTGGACGAACTATCCAATGAAATTACTGGCGGGGTCACGCCTGCATCCTTTGAGCCTTCCATAGATTACATTGTTACCAAGATTCCGCGCTTCACATTTGAGAAGTTTCCGCAAGCGGAAAATATTCTCACCACTCAAATGAAATCCGTTGGCGAGGTGATGGCTATTGGAAGAACATTCCAGGAATCCATCCAAAAGGCGTTGCGCGGACTGGAAGTTGGTATAGATGGCTTTACACCAATCGTCAATGAGGAAACTGTTGATCATGGCAATTTACGCAAGGAGTTGCGGGTTGCTGGTGGAGACAGAATTCTATATCTCGCAGATGCAATTCGACTGGGATTTGGACTCGACGAAATTTACGAGCTGACGAGAATAGATCCATGGTTTCTGGTTCAGATTGAAGACATCGTGCATCGCGAGAACGATCTCGCGGGGACTTCTCTTGAGCAGGTTGATAAAGCACAGATGTTGCAACTGAAGCGGCATGGATTTTCCGATTCACGGATGGCAGCTATTTTAGATACGACGGAAGCAGCGGTCCGTTCAAAACGACTGGAGCTTGAAGTGAGACCCGTTTATCGTCGCGTTGACACCTGTGCTGGCGAGTTTGAATCCTCTACTGCCTATATGTATTCCACCTACGAAGACGAGTGCGAGGCAAAACCGTCTGATCGCGACAAAATAATCGTGTTAGGTGGAGGACCTAACAGAATAGGGCAGGGGATTGAATTCGACTATTGTTGCGTTCATGCAGCGCTTGCCTTCCGGGAAGCTGGCTTTGAGACCATCATGATTAATTGCAACCCGGAAACAGTCTCAACGGACTACGATACCTCCGATCGTCTCTATTTTGAGCCACTGACACTTGAAGATGTGTTAGAGATTGTGGAACTGGAAACCCCCAAAGGTGTCGTTGTTCAGTTCGGTGGGCAGACTCCGCTGAAACTTGCCAAGGCACTGGAGGAAGCCGGTGTGCCCATCATCGGAACAACACCAGATGCTATTGATCGCGCGGAAGACAGGGAACGGTTCCAGCAAATGATTGACAAGCTGGGTTTGAAACAACCGCCGAACAAGACGGTGAAGAACCTGGAAGAAAGTGCAGAGGCCGCTTCGATGATTGGTTTTCCCCTGGTGGTCAGGCCATCCTATGTATTGGGGGGTCGTGCGATGGAGATAGTTTACAGCCAGTCTGAGCTCAAAACATATATGCAGGCGGCGGTGGATGTTTCTAATGAATCCCCTATTTTATTGGATCGATATCTGGACCAGGCCATAGAAGTGGACATCGATGCGGTTAGCGACGGCAAGCAAGTCGTCATAGGCGCAATAATGGAACATATAGAACAGGCGGGAGTGCATTCCGGAGATTCTGCCTGTTCGTTGCCGCCTTATACCCTTGGTGACGAACACCTGGACATTATGCGAGAGCAGGTAAAAGCCATGGCGCTGGAACTCGGCGTCGTTGGGCTTATGAATGTTCAGATGGCGATTCAAAACGGTGACGTCTTCGTTCTGGAGGTTAACCCTCGTGCTTCACGTACGGTGCCATTCGTCTCAAAAAGTATCGGTATCTCACTGGCCAAGGTAGCCGCCAGATGTATAGTTGGAGTTTCTCTTGAAGAACAGGGGATTACTGAAGAAATTGTCCCTGACTATTTTTGCGTCAAGGAAGCTGTGTTTCCGTTTGGAAAATTTCCCGGAGTTGATCCCATTCTTGGCCCTGAAATGAAATCTACTGGTGAAGTAATGGGTATTGGCGAGACATTCGCTGAGGCTTACGGTAAGGCTCAGATTGCAGCGGATGACAGGATTCCTGCTTCTGGCAAGGTGTTTCTCAGTGTGCGTGATGCAGACAAGGACCAATTGCCGGACATGGCCAGGGATCTAATAGAGCTGGGTTTTGACCTCGTCGCAACTCGCGGCACTGCACGCACTATCAAGAACGCTGGTATGGAAGTAGCAGTCATTAACAAGGTCCAGGAAGGCCGGCCCGATGTAACGGACATGCTGAAAAACAGGGAGGTGGACTTTATTATCAACACCACCGAAGGTAAGCAAGCCATCAAGGATTCATTCGAGATCCGGCGTACGGCGTTACAGTACAAGGTATGTTACACCACCACGATGGCGGGTGGGCGGGCCAGTATCGCAGCACTGCGCTACGGCGAAGAAAGTAAGGTTTATCGATTGCAGGACCTACTAAAAAGGGATTCTCGCCGCGTATAACCTAGGTTCCCTGGATATTTATCGAAGGCCGTGGGCTTTACGATAGGCCTGCTGTAGTCTATTTACTGGACAAACCTGCGTTTGTTTTCGACACTAACGTTTCTGATTCGAGTCAAGACACCTATCCAGAACTATTCAGGGGAAATATGGAAAAAATTCCAATGACAGCTATTGGTGCAGAGGCGCTGCGCACCGAAGTGGGTCGCCTGAAATCAGTGGAGCGCCCACGCATAGTCAAAGCCATATCTCAAGCACTTGAGCAGGGGGATCTTCGGGAAAATGCCGAATACCAGTATGCGAAGGAAGAGCAGGGGTTCATTGAAGGACGAATTCTGGAGATCGAGAACAAGCTGTCAGCTGCCCAGGTGATAAATGTGAAATCGATACCACCGAGCGGCAAAGTTATCTTTGGCGCTACTGTGAAATTAGTCAATCTCGACAACGACGAAGAGAGTACCTACCAGATAGTGGGTGATGATGAGGCGGATATTAAAGTGAATAAGATATCCGTTTATTCACCAGTTGCCAGAGCCCTTGTTGGTAAAGAGCTAGGTGATGTTGTGGTGGTAGTAACGCCCAGCGGCGAAGTTGAATATGAAATCTGCTCCGTAGAACACATCTAGCTCTTTCGCGAGATTACTACCGTGTGTGTAATTCGAGAAATACTTCTATTTCAACTCGTGGATTCGAACGAAATAACGATCCCTGATATCCAGGTAACCTGAACGCACCGAGTAGTGAAAGATCGTTTTCCTGGATAGAGACTAACTAGAATATGTCAGAGCGGCGGAGATTGGACAAATCTGGGTCCGGTCTTGCAGCCGATTTATAGACCAGGGCCACTTTGCCTATGGACTGTATGACTTCTACGTCTAACTGCTTCTTGATTTCAGCAATAGTCACATTGCACTCATTGCGGTCCCCGGTGAGCACCCTGATTTTGATGAGTTCATGATCATCAATAGCCCGGGACAATTCTGATAAGACACTTGTCGACAAACCGTTGCCAGCAATGGTTACGATTGGGCTCAGGTGATGACCAATGGCGCGAAATCGCTTTTTATCTTTCTGGTTTAACATTTTGGAAGGTGGATAATTGAATCGGTGGATAATTCGGCGAGCGATTCTACCCGAGTCAGCCGTTCGATGCTATCCCGACTATTTAATCAGCTACTTTCTGCAGTTATGAAAAGATCGAAATCCAGTCGTCAATGGCTGGCAGATCACGAAGAGGACGAGTATGTAAAGCGAGCCCGTGTGGAAGGCTATCGCTCGAGATCAAGTTACAAACTGCTGGAAATTGACAAGAAATTTCATATTTTGAAAGCAGGCGCTGTGGTAGTTGACCTCGGTGCAGCGCCGGGAGGCTGGTCTCAGGTAGCTGCCAGTAAAACCGGTAAAAAGGGGCAAGTCCTGGCACTGGATATCCTTGAGATGCAGCCGATTCGGGGTGTGACGGCTATTCGGGGAGATTTTACGGAAGATGGCCCGGTGCGGGCGTTAATGGCGTTGACCGGGGCATCTCGAGTCGACCTTGTAATTTCGGATATGGCCCCAAACTTAAGTGGTATGAACGACATCGACCAGCCTCGGTCCATGTACCTTGTAGAACTTGCCTTTGACTTTGCAGTCAGGGTATTGCGCAAGAATGGCGTTTTGCTGGTTAAATGCTTTGAGGGTGAAGGAATCAATGAGATTCGCCGGTTATTTGGCGGCAGATTTGCACATGTGACCAACTGTAAACCTCGTGCATCAAGGGCTACATCGAGAGAGATATACTTGCTGGGACGCGGATTTAAAGGCGCTAACGATAACCAGGGAGACATTAGGTAGATTGGTCCTCCTCCATAAAGAATCGAACGTTCGGGGAGGTAATTGATCTATAGTAAGGGTTGCTCACCTTGTGCCGGTTTTTTATTGGAAGGGATTTTTTGACGAGCAAACGGCTATAGGCCGGTAATAGAGGACAAATCATTGAATGATATGGGTAAAAACCTGCTGCTATGGCTGATAATTGCGGCAGTATTGTTGACGGTTTTTCAGAATTTCAACGTCAACCGTGGACCTGAGGAGATTGACTACTCCGATTTTCTCGAGCTGGTTAACCTGAACAAGGTAGCAACGGTCGAGGTCGATGGGCTCACCATCCGTGGTGAGCGACGTAACGGCAGTCAATTTGAAACCATACAGCCGCAGATAGCTGACAATGCCTTGATAGACGACATGCTGGATCACAATGTGGATTTCCGGGGTAATCGTCCTGAGCAGCAGAGCATTTGGACCCAATTGCTGGTGGCAAGTTTTCCCATCCTGGTCATTATTGCGGTTTTCATGTTTTTCATGCGCCAGATGCAGGGAGGGGCAGGTGGCCGCGGCGGTCCGCTTAGCTTTGGCAAGAGTAAAGCCAAATTGTTGGGCGAAGATGAGATTAAGACAACATTCGCAGATGTCGCTGGCGTTGATGAAGCTAAGGAAGAAGTACAGGAGCTGGTAGAATTTCTAGAGGATCCCGGAAAGTTCCAGAAATTGGGAGGTCGAATCCCAAGGGGTACGTTGATGGTTGGCGCCCCCGGCACAGGTAAAACCATGTTAGCGAGGGCGATTGCCGGTGAAGCAAAAGTCCCCTTTTTCTCCATCTCCGGTTCTGATTTTGTTGAAATGTTCGTTGGTGTGGGTGCCTCTAGAGTCCGGGATATGTTTGATCAGGCGAAGAAGCATACGCCATGCATTATTTTTATCGATGAGATTGATGCAGTTGGACGGCACCGGGGAGCGGGTCTTGGTGGCGGTCACGATGAACGTGAGCAAACCTTAAACCAGTTGTTAGTGGAAATGGACGGATTTGAGGGTAACGAGGGAATAATTGTCATCGCATCGACCAATCGCCCGGATGTTCTGGATCCGGCGTTGCTCAGGCCGGGACGTTTCGATCGGCAAGTTGTTGTACCTATGCCCGACATTC